>NZ_JBMDJD010000079.1:0-1476 GCF_057809015.1 Pseudomonas sp. FG6 | reverse complement strand
AGCTCAGCGTTTGCGCCGGCAGATCGGCGTCGGTCGCTGTTACTGTCGTGACCGCTGTGGTGTTTTCCGCCACGTTCACCGACGCCGTCGCGCCGCCTCCGTTGGAGGTGATCGTCGGTGAGTCGTTGCTGCCGGCGATATGCACGGTGACCGAAGTGAGGGTGCCGTCGGCACTGCTCACGGCGAAGGTGTCCGTGTAGGTGGTACCGGCGGCGAACTCGTTGTGGGCGGAGTTGGCGACGTAGGTCCAGGCACCCCCGGTGCCGATGGAGAACTGACCGTAGCTGCCCGCGGTGTTGGACTGCGCCTGGAAGCTTGCCGGGCTGTCGATATCGCTGATGGTCAGGGTGCCGCCGGTGGTCAGCGGGGCATCGGTTTCGCTCAGCGTAACGTTGGCCGAGGAGAGCACGGCGGCGTCGTTGGTGCCGGTGACGGTGACGGTTACCAGTTGAGTATCCACGCCGCCGAGGCCGTCGCTGACTTGCACGGTGAATACTTCGTTGTGACTTTCACCGGCCGTCAACGACTGCACAGCGCTGGCGACGCCATCGGTGCCGTTGGCCAGGGTGTAGGTCCATTGGCCGCTATTGTCCACGGCGATCGCGCCATAGGTACCGGTATTTGTTCCGGCAATACTCCAAGTGGCGGTGGCGTTGTGATCGATATCAGCTGAACTGAACTGGCCACTGACGCTAAGGGTGGTGTCTTCCTTCACGCTGCCCACATCGTTGCCCGTGGCGAAGCTGAGCACGGGGGCGTCGTTGCTGCCGGTAATCGAGACGGTTACCTGCTGGGTGTCGACGCCGCCGACGCCGTCGCTGACCTGCACGGTGAATACGTCATTGTGGCTTTCGCCAGCCTTCAGTGATTGCACGGCACTGGCGACACCGTCAGTGCCGTTGGCCAGGGTGTAGGTCCACTGGCCGTTGTTGTCGACCGCGATCGAACCGTAGGTGCCGGTATTTGCCCCGGCAATACTCCATGTGGCGATGGCGTTGTGATCGATATCAGCTGAACTGAACTGGCCACTGACGCTGAGGGTGGTGTCTTCCTTCACGCTGCCCACATCGTTGCCGGTGGCGAAGCTGAGGACCGGTGCGTCGTTGTTGCCGGTAATGGTGACGGTCACCAGTTGCGTGTCGACGCCGCCGAGGCCGTCGCTGACCTGCACGGTGAATACGTCATTGTGGCTTTCGCCAGCCTGTAGTGACTGCACGGCGCTGGCGACGCCATCGGTGCCATTGGCTAACGTGTAGGTCCACAGGCCGTTGTTGTCGACGGCAATTGAGCCATAGGTTCCCGTTGGTGAGCCAGTGATGCTCCAGGTCGCCGTGGCGTCGTGATCGATGTCGGCCGAGCTGAATTGGCCGGTGACGCTGAGCTTAGTATCTTCCTGCACCGCGCCCACATCGTTGCCGGTGGCGAAGCTGAGGACCGGTGCGTCGTTGTTGCCGGTGACAGTGACGGTGACCAGTT
>NZ_JBMDJD010000077.1:0-2952 GCF_057809015.1 Pseudomonas sp. FG6 | reverse complement strand
TGTCGATCTTGTCGAAGTCAACCTTGGCCGAACCGAAAACTTCGGAGCAGACACGAGTCAGAGCAGCGGTCAGCGTGGTTTTACCGTGGTCAACGTGACCAATGGTACCAACGTTGACGTGCGGCTTATTACGTTCGAACTTTTCCTTAGCCATCGAAATCACCCCTAGGAGAAGAATTTAGCGAGTCACACAAGCCATTAAAACAAAGGCAGATATTTTCATATCTGCCTTGTTATATGGAGCTCTTGAGCGGATTTGAACCGCTGACCTCACCCTTACCAAGGGTGTGCTCTACCAACTGAGCTACAAGAGCGAAACACTTTGCACAACCTGCAAACTTGGAGCGGGTAGCGGGAATCGAACCCGCATCATCAGCTTGGAAGGCTGAGGTTCTACCACTAAACTATACCCGCGGAGCTTGCAGCTCACACTAAAAATGGTGGAGGGGGAAGGATTCGAACCTTCGAAGTCGTAGACGTCAGATTTACAGTCTGATCCCTTTGGCCGCTCGGGAACCCCTCCTAAGCGAGCCGGCATTCTACATCATGCCAGCCTTCTGTCAAGCATTTTCTCATTAAAAACCTGAGGTTAGCTGCGTTGACGCTGCTTCACATCGCCACCCCTTAAAGGCCTTCGCTGCGAAGCGGGCGCCATTCTATGCAAACTACCCAGCGGGCGCAACCCCCTCGCAGGGCATTATTTTATGTTTTAACTCATTGAATTCTTTAGAAAGGTTTTGGAGCAACGTTTCATTCACCTTCCCCACGCCATCGGGAGGAACCTGCAGCCAGAATCCCCCCATTTCAGGAGAGCCCGACTGATTCAAAGTCGCAGCGCGAGCCGCGATCCCCGAGGCAGCTAGTCGCTGCTCGAGCTGCTTGACCTGTTCAGCACGGACGAAACCGCCGAGATAGATACAGTTCTTTTGCGAATCAGCCGATTTGCCCGAGTCACGCCTGACAAGCGCGTCCGCCGTTTCGCTCAATAAGTGGATGTCCTGCTGCGACCCCCGGTACAAACTCAGCGGGGTCACGTCCTTGGCACGGAGCGGCGCCTCCTGTTGATGCCAGACGTAATAGAAGACATTCAAAACCAGCAACAACAGAAACAGCCACCGCATAGAGACCTCAAGACAAAGGACAGGCCATCGCCAAACCTACAAAAACCAGGTCGGGCACTAGCCTGGCATCAGGAACAACCCCCAAAACCATGTTGGCATCCCCTCCCGTAAGAAACACCACGAAATCTTTTCCCCAATACTGCTGCGCCAATTCAAGCTGAGTCAGAACAAACCCTCTGAGCATTAGCATACAACCGCGCTCGACCGCCTCGACCGTCGCCCGACCCGGCGCCAGGCTCTCATGAGCTCGCTCAGCAGCCGTGTCGTCATAACGAATTCGCCGGGTGTGGGTACGCAGCTGATTGCGCATCAAAGGCATGCCCGGGCAAATGAACCCCCCCAGATGCTCACCGTCCGATGCAACGAAATCGGCGGTAATAGCCGTACCAAAATCAAGCACCAGGCACGCCCCACGAGCCAGATGAAAACCGCCGAGCAGGGCCAGCCAGCGATCGAGACCCAATCGCGTGTAATCCTCATAGCCGTTCCTGACGCCCGCCATTTCGCGAGCAGGTACAGCCCGAACCACGGAGAGGCCAAATGCATCAACCAGCGAAGCGACTAGCGAGTCCGTCTCTTCAGAGGTCCGCACACTGACAAGTCGACATTTCTTCAGCTGGAATTTTCCGGCATCACTCAGATTCGCCAGCAAGGCGCCGTCGGAACTGACAACCCCTCCTTCGACAGGCGTTAGACCATCGCAGTGAAGAACCCGCCACTTGATAAAGCTATTACCGCAATCGAGCTCAAGAATCATCGCGCAACCTCAAACTGAGCTCACCACCGCTAAAAACCTTTTCCACGCCATCTACCTTCAAACGCAGTGCACCCTGGAGGTCGACACCCATCACGATGCCGTCAATCCGATTGGTACCGGCAATCAACGAAACAGCCCGCCCCTGCCAAAGATGGTAGTTCTCCCACTCTGACTGAATCGCCGCGAACCCTGACTCATGATGAAGCCTCAAATACTGCCGGAGCTTAATCCCTAGTTGGGCTACCAATTCATTACGGTCAAAGGCCTTGCCCGCTTCGAGGCTCATGGACGTCCACTGCTGATCGACCTCGTCCGTCGATTGCATGTTTACATTAATGCCCACTCCCAGGACCACGTGGCAAACGTCTGCCGGATCCCCTACCAACTCGAGCAGAATGCCCGCGATTTTTTTCTCACCCACCAGGACATCGTTAGGCCATTTCAGCCCCGCTTCTGTAGCACCCATATCACGCAACGCGCGCATGACAGCAAGCCCAACGACAAGGCTGAGCCCTTCAATCTGCCGCATACCGCCGTCGATACGCAGAACCAGGCTGTAATAAAGATTCTCCGCAAAAGGACTGACCCACTTTCGACCACGACGGCCACGGCCGGCCATCTGCCGCTCGGATAAAACCAGGAATGGCGCCTCCACCCCACGCCCTATGGCGCGCAACGCTTCAGCGTTAGTGGAGTCGATGGACTCAAATATATGGACAGGCCACACGGAAGGATCGTTTACGCCAATTTTCGCCTCATCCAAAAGCGACAGTGGCTTGGCCAACTGGTATCCCCGGCCACGAACCTTATGAACGGACAACCCTAGCTCTACCTCCAGGTGCTGTAACTGCTTCCATACAGCGCTACGACTGATACCCATCGCATCGCCTAGCGCCTGGCCCGAATGAAAGCGACCGTCCTTCAGAAGTTTTAGCAACGTGAGCATGCGGACTGCGCCCTGATAATAAGGCCCGCATGATAGCCATGCGCAAGACGGTTGCATAGAAACACAAAATGGCTTTCCTGCGGGCAAAACAAAACCCCTACCTGCATCAGCAGATAGGGGTTTCGGAA
>NZ_JBMDJD010000076.1:0-3132 GCF_057809015.1 Pseudomonas sp. FG6 | reverse complement strand
TGTGATAGAAAGATAGACTGTGATCCACTTTCACTGGTGGTGATCAGGCTAAGGTAAAATTTGTGAGTTCTCTTAGTTGAGAAATTCGAATTTTCGGCGAATGTCGTCTTCACAGTATAACCAGATTGCTTGGGGTTATATGGTCAAGTGAAGAAGCGCATACGGTGGATGCCTTGGCAGTCAGAGGCGATGAAAGACGTGGTAGCCTGCGAAAAGCTTCGGGGAGTCGGCAAACAGACTTTGATCCGGAGATGTCTGAATGGGGGAACCCAGCCATCATAAGATGGTTATCTTGTACTGAATACATAGGTGCAAGAGGCGAACCAGGGGAACTGAAACATCTAAGTACCCTGAGGAAAAGAAATCAACCGAGATTCCCTTAGTAGTGGCGAGCGAACGGGGACTAGCCCTTAAGTGGCTTTGAGATTAGCGGAACGCTCTGGAAAGTGCGGCCATAGTGGGTGATAGCCCTGTACGCGAAAATCTCTTAGTCATGAAATCGAGTAGGACGGAGCACGAGAAACTTTGTCTGAATATGGGGGGACCATCCTCCAAGGCTAAATACTACTGACTGACCGATAGTGAACTAGTACCGTGAGGGAAAGGCGAAAAGAACCCCGGAGAGGGGAGTGAAATAGATCCTGAAACCGTATGCGTACAAGCAGTGGGAGCCCACTTTGTTGGGTGACTGCGTACCTTTTGTATAATGGGTCAGCGACTTATTTTCAGTGGCGAGCTTAACCGAATAGGGGAGGCGTAGCGAAAGCGAGTCTTAATAGGGCGTCTAGTCGCTGGGAATAGACCCGAAACCGGGCGATCTATCCATGGGCAGGTTGAAGGTTAGGTAACACTGACTGGAGGACCGAACCGACTACCGTTGAAAAGTTAGCGGATGACCTGTGGATCGGAGTGAAAGGCTAATCAAGCTCGGAGATAGCTGGTTCTCCTCGAAAGCTATTTAGGTAGCGCCTCATGTATCACTGTAGGGGGTAGAGCACTGTTTCGGCTAGGGGGTCATCCCGACTTACCAAACCGATGCAAACTCCGAATACCTACAAGTGCCGAGCATGGGAGACACACGGCGGGTGCTAACGTCCGTCGTGAAAAGGGAAACAACCCAGACCGTCAGCTAAGGTCCCAAAGTTATGGTTAAGTGGGAAACGATGTGGGAAGGCTTAGACAGCTAGGAGGTTGGCTTAGAAGCAGCCACCCTTTAAAGAAAGCGTAATAGCTCACTAGTCGAGTCGGCCTGCGCGGAAGATGTAACGGGGCTCAAACCATACACCGAAGCTACGGGTATCACGTAAGTGATGCGGTAGAGGAGCGTTCTGTAAGCCTGTGAAGGTGAGTTGAGAAGCTTGCTGGAGGTATCAGAAGTGCGAATGCTGACATGAGTAACGACAATGGGTGTGAAAAACACCCACGCCGAAAGACCAAGGTTTCCTGCGCAACGTTAATCGACGCAGGGTTAGTCGGTCCCTAAGGCGAGGCTGAAAAGCGTAGTCGATGGAAAACAGGTTAATATTCCTGTACTTCTGGTTATTGCGATGGAGGGACGGAGAAGGCTAGGCCAGCTTGGCGTTGGTTGTCCAAGTTTAAGGTGGTAGGCTGAAATCTTAGGTAAATCCGGGGTTTCAAGGCCGAGAGCTGATGACGAGTTACCCTTTGGGTGACGAAGTGGTTGATGCCATGCTTCCAAGAAAAGCTTCTAAGCTTCAGATAATCAGGAACCGTACCCCAAACCGACACAGGTGGTTGGGTAGAGAATACCAAGGCGCTTGAGAGAACTCGGGTGAAGGAACTAGGCAAAATGGCACCGTAACTTCGGGAGAAGGTGCGCCGATGAGGGTGAAGCACTTGCTGCGTAAGCCCACGTCGGTCGAAGATACCAGGCCGCTGCGACTGTTTATTAAAAACACAGCACTCTGCAAACACGAAAGTGGACGTATAGGGTGTGACGCCTGCCCGGTGCCGGAAGGTTAATTGATGGGGTTAGCTAACGCGAAGCTCTTGATCGAAGCCCCGGTAAACGGCGGCCGTAACTATAACGGTCCTAAGGTAGCGAAATTCCTTGTCGGGTAAGTTCCGACCTGCACGAATGGCGTAACGATGGCGGCGCTGTCTCCACCCGAGACTCAGTGAAATTGAAATCGCTGTGAAGATGCAGTGTATCCGCGGCTAGACGGAAAGACCCCGTGAACCTTTACTATAGCTTTGCACTGGACTTTGAATTTGCTTGTGTAGGATAGGTGGGAGGCTTTGAAGCGTGGACGCCAGTCTGCGTGGAGCCATCCTTGAAATACCACCCTGGCAACTTTGAGGTTCTAACTCAGGTCCGTTATCCGGATCGAGGACAGTGTATGGTGGGTAGTTTGACTGGGGCGGTCTCCTCCTAAAGAGTAACGGAGGAGTACGAAGGTGCGCTCAGACCGGTCGGAAATCGGTCGTAGAGTATAAAGGCAAAAGCGCGCTTGACTGCGAGACAGACACGTCGAGCAGGTACGAAAGTAGGTCTTAGTGATCCGGTGGTTCTGTATGGAAGGGCCATCGCTCAACGGATAAAAGGTACTCCGGGGATAACAGGCTGATACCGCCCAAGAGTTCATATCGACGGCGGTGTTTGGCACCTCGATGTCGGCTCATCACATCCTGGGGCTGAAGCCGGTCCCAAGGGTATGGCTGTTCGCCATTTAAAGTGGTACGCGAGCTGGGTTTAGAACGTCGTGAGACAGTTCGGTCCCTATCTGCCGTGGACGTTTGAGATTTGAGAGGGGCTGCTCCTAGTACGAGAGGACCGGAGTGGACGAACCTCTGGTGTTCCGGTTGTCACGCCAGTGGCATTGCCGGGTAGCTATGTTCGGAAAAGATAACCGCTGAAAGCATCTAAGCGGGAAACTTGCCTCAAGATGAGATCTCACTGGAGCCTTGAGCTCCCTGAAGGGCCGTCGAAGACTACGACGTTGATAGGCAGGGTGTGTAAGCGCTGTGAGGCGTTGAGCTAACCTGTACTAATTGCCCGTGAGGCTTGACCATATAACACCCAAGCAATTTGAGTCGAACGACCAGATTGCGGTGTTGTGAAGACGAAATGAACCGAAAGTTCGACGCAAACACCTGATCACATACCCGATT
>NZ_JBMDJD010000075.1:0-3444 GCF_057809015.1 Pseudomonas sp. FG6 | reverse complement strand
GGCGGGTTTTGTGGCGCCAGAGGGGGCCGTATTGGAAGCGCAGGTGTTCGCGCAGTTCTTTCGCATATATCGACTTGTCCTCGGCCTTACTGGGCGCCGGCAACGGGCTATTGTCCGCCTGATACTTTTGATAAGCCGAACGTCCCAACAGATAGCCTAGGAAATGAAACCCACCCAGGAACGACACCAATAGCAGGGCTATTGCGGATATTCCTAGCAACCAGAGCGACTGGAGGTCGCTACCAGGCTGAATACCCAACCATTGAGGGTAGCGCCACATCACAGCGCCCATGACTGCACTGATCAGCAACAAACCGCTGGCCACCGTCCACACACGTATAAAACTTCGCAGTTGCATTCGAATTCCCTATTCCGAGAGTGGAGATGCAGGCGTCAACGCCATGCCCCAAAGCCTGGCGTCAGCGCAGCCATTGCCGCTAAAAATGAACTGCGGCCCCGCACCAACCTGAATGGCTTGGGTCGCCGCGACAATCGCCAGCCATGGCGAAGCTTCGCCTGGGCTCCCCAGCAACCCATCCAGGTCATGAAGCCCTTGGGCATGCAGCGTCGGTAACGACAATTGGGTTGATACGTGGGTAACGTCTGCATGACGTTGGGCATTAACGCCCGCCTGCCAGACATGCCGGATCGGCGTGGCGTCCAACGGGGCCCAGGCAACGGCCTGAGTCGCGGCAACACTCAACGCATCAGGACAAGGTTGGCGCTCCTGCTCCGGGCGATGAAATAAAGCCAAAGGCGCCACCGTGGTTTGCGTCAGCGGATTGCCCAGCAGCAAACCAGCGACCACTTCCGCTGTGCCCTCGGGCTCCTGCGGCGCAAACTGCAATGCAATGACCAGCAACACGGCCTCATCATCGAAACGCCGGTCAAGCCAATGGTCCAACGCCTCCAAACCATTGCCGTCGACGGGAACCAGCGTCTGGCGGATAGCGGATGCTTGCCATGCCTGCTTCCACATCCGATCCCACGCAGAACCCGGCAAGCCGCTATCGCCCTCCAGCAACAGCGCCAGCGGTGTATGGTCCGGTAACTGCGCCAGGGTTGGGGACAACTCGCCGAGCAACCGTTGCAACGTGCTCAGCAACAGCGGTTCGAGATCTTCAGCTGGATCACCTGGCAGACGGCTATGGCACACCGATGACGAGGCGCGTCTCGAAGGCTGTACCTTATGCACCTTGATATCGCCCTGCAAAGCATCCAACTGCACCGCCGGTTTGTCGTCTGGGCCACGCAGGGCGGTATGCAAGTCAATATTCAAAACCTGTAGAAAACGTCGTCCTTGACGGTTTTTCTGAAGCAGATCCTCCTCGCGTGCCTGATCCCAGCCATCGGCCACTGCTTGTTCGCCCAGGTATAGAACCGTCCGTCCAAAGCACAATGCACACCACCCGAGAAAGGGGGCGCCGAGGGCCACGCTCCAGAACCTCTCAGGCCTCTGGCTTAACGTTTCGGGGCCGAACGACAACACGCCCCCAACCCCCAGCAACAAACTGAACATCAGTAACCCAAGCCAAACCCAGGTCCGGGGTCGTACAGGCCTGGGCGCCAAGAGCGGTGTGTCATCCATTCGCACCGGCATGGTTAACGTGCCCCCGCGCCAGACAGCGACGAAATCAGCGCACAACCACAGGCACAACGATGCCCATCAAAGGCAACCGGCACACGGTTGTCCTTGAACGTGGGATGACCCTCGTCAATGACCGTTCGCCCATGGCCTGGCACCGGGCAATCCACCGGATCGCCTTGTCGAGCGACACCGATGCCGCCGAATTTCATGACGGTTGAGCCCGATATGACGGTGCCGTTTCCTGTAGTTTTGTCGCCGATTCGGATGATGTTTTTCATGTTTTATCCTTTCTTTAATTAGGGCCAGTTCCATGGGGCCGCATTTACCCCAACCTTGCGCCTCAAACAGGCCGCCGTTATGTGGCCATTTAATGTGCACTCTTAGGGGGAGCATTGACCGATTGCTAGCTTGATTAAATCCTCCTTCTTCAATCTTTGGATCTTTATAGGCTCTTCAGAGCGCAACACGTCAAGATACTTAAGCTCAGAACTATTTATATTTGAAGAGACCAAAAACACAACGGATTCTCCAAAATCAAAGCAGCCATTATGACTTTTAATGATTTTTTGGGGCGACGAGTTTGTTAGTGATGCTGAAGAATACCTGTCAAAAACCTCAATCTCTCCTATGTGTCCCAGTAAAAAGTCTTTATCGACTGCCCGTTTAAAAATATCGCTAGTGTCAAATGAAAAAATAGACGCCCGCCACTGGCTTGAATAGTCCTGCGCAATTTCTTCGTAGTTCTTCCTCAAGGGGATATTTAACCCGCACACACCAGCCGTCATCCTAGCGCCATTGTAACTATTCCGCTTATCGGAATAAGCACAGTCCACAACGATTTCTCGCCCCTCAATCATCAAGGTAAAATAAAAGCTATCTCTGGAGAGAACAAGCAACCCTGGAGATCCATTTATATATGTAAAGCTCCGATCAACACCATATCGGTCTCCGGTGATGTCCTCATATAAAACCTCATCATCTCCAACATGAAGCGCGAGGCTACCTTCTTTTTTGCCCGCCACTATTTCAGCAGCGTTCACGCCCAAACAAATAGAGAGCAGAGTCATCATTAGGAGATTTATTTTTCTGGCCATATTCAATATTCCAGTAGCGATCCAGATGTATTCTTTAAAATCGATTCAAACCTCTTTGCGTATGAGGCGATTAATTCCGCCTCATCAAGTGAATTGATTATTTTTCGCGCCGAAAAATAATCCACTTTATTTGTGTCGAAGTAGTCGGCTAACTTCTGTCCGGTAAAAATCCCTCTAGTCATTCCTACAATCATAATAGGGACCGAGTATTCAAATTTTGCCGCCGCATCCGGATCAGCGACGAAGTCATAAGATAATAAATTTGAAAATTTCCTGTAATTGTTCTTCCAAGTCAAATGCACGCAGCCGCGACCTCTATATTTATACCCATCACCCTCTTGAGTATTTCCATTTTCCCTGGCTACAACTCGACGCTTCTCGGTCGAGGCGCGCACAGGATCATATTTATCAAAATATGATACCCCGCCAACTTCTGGCTCCTCACTAAAATACTCTCCTGTAGGAAAATGATATGCCTCGTGTCTTACGGTCGCCAACATATAAGAAATTTCGTAGATGTTTGCTTTTAAAGCAGTCGACTCATAGTGCGAGTTTATTGCAGCTATAATTTTTCTTAGATTTTTCTTGGATTTATTAGTTAGAGCTCTTGTGCCGATTGAGAAGGATATGTGCATCTGCTCATACTCGGACAAAAAGTCTTCTACATGAATTAAGCCTACTTTTTTTGCTAGTCTCATCATCCCCAACGGATGAAAGTGATAAACCTTCCCATCCTCCGGCAACCCAACTTTCTCCCTCACC
>NZ_JBMDJD010000074.1:0-3935 GCF_057809015.1 Pseudomonas sp. FG6 | reverse complement strand
TTTTTGGTTACTTTTGGCTGGTCCGGCTCCCGGCTCTTCCAAAAGTGACCCGCTGCAAGAGCGGAACCATAAGCTGCCGTTACCGCAGCAACGGATATACACCCCCACCAAAACCCCACGCAGACCCCATCCTCCAGCCCCGCCCCCATTCACTGGTTCAGCTTGTAAGCTTTTGCCTAGTGTTGCGTAAGCGTTCGGTCTCCCTCGCAAGGGAAGATGCCCATAAACCCTGTCATGTTTTCAGTATGCGATTGATTTATAAAGATAATTTTCAAGATGAAAGTCCGGTGACAAGACATCCCCAGCGATGTTCGGCAAATTGCACTCATCCGGGAAAACACTAATATCAGTCCTGTGTCGACGGACAGACACACCCGTCACGGACGATGGGGAAGGAAGGACATCGCAGGAAGCGATTCATCAGGATGATGAAAAGGATTAAAGGGATTATGGAAAAAATGTGGGCGGGTCAAACCGCCCCTTTTTTTTGCCTGCGATTTTTGCCTGCGATGTTTCAGATCCCAGGAAAGCAAAAAGGCCCGCAAGGGGCCTTTTCGATGGATGCGCAGGGAATCAGCGTTCCAGGTCTGCGATCTTGCCTGGCTTGCCATCCCATTCTTCGGCGTCCGGCAGGGCGTCTTTCTTCTCGGTGATGTTCGGCCAGATGTCCGCCAGTTCGGCGTTCAGCTCGATGAAATTCTCCATGCCGGCTGGCACTTCGTCTTCCGAAAAAATGGCATTTGCCGGGCATTCCGGTTCACACAGGGCGCAGTCGATGCACTCATCCGGGTGAATGACCAGGAAGTTCGGCCCTTCGTAAAAGCAGTCCACCGGACACACTTCTACGCAGTCGGTGTACTTGCACTTGATGCAGTTGTCGGTGACGACGAAGGTCATTTCTAATTTTCTCCTCAGGCGGCGGCAGCGATGCCCCTTCACGGTGGGGTCGCCAGGTTCGGGAGCGATAGTCTGCGGACCAGGCTAATAGTCCGCAGCATCCCAAACCGCGCGAGATTCTACCAGCTTGAAAGCCTGTGCGTTAGATCCGTGTCTTCAATGTATAGAGTAAATCCAGTGCCCGGCGTGGTGTCAGGTCGTCCAGATCGAGCTTGGCCAGTTCGTCGAGCACTGGGTGTGGCAGGCTGGCGAACAGATCGCTTTGCTGCGGCGCAACGGGTTTGCCTTTGCTGGGGCGTGGCGTTTCGTGGGGCAGGCTGGTGGTTTCCAGGCGGCTCAGGTGCTCGCGGGCACGGCTGATGACCTCACCCGGCACGCCGGCCAGTTGCGCCACTGCCAGGCCGTAGCTCTGGCTGGCCGGGCCGGGCAGTACATGGTGCAGGAACACGATGCGTTCGTTGTGCTCGGTGGCGTTGAGATGGACGTTGGCCACCAACGGTTGGCTTTCCGGCAACACCGTCAGCTCGAAATAATGGGTGGCGAACAGCGTGTAGGCCCGCAGGTGCGCCAGGCGTTCGGCCGCTGCCCAGGCCAGCGACAAGCCGTCGAAGGTGCTGGTACCGCGGCCGACTTCGTCCATTAGCACCAGGCTGCGTTCGGTGGCATTGTGCAGGATGTTCGCGGTTTCGCTCATTTCCACCATGAAGGTCGAACGACCACCGGCCAAATCATCGCTGGAGCCGATCCGGGTGAAGATCCGGTCCACCAGGGACAATTCGCAGCTGGCCGCCGGCACGAAACTGCCGATGTGGGCCAGCAGCACGATCAACGCTGTTTGCCGCATGTAGGTGGATTTACCGCCCATGTTCGGGCCGGTGATCACCAGCATGCGGGTGTTGTCGTCCAGGCTCAGGTCGTTGGCCACGAACGGCGTAGTCAGCACTTGCTCGACCACTGGGTGGCGGCCCTGGCTGATGCGCATGCACGGTTCGCTGACGAAACGCGGGCAGTTGAGGTCCAGGTTCAGGGCGCGTTCGGCCAGATTGCTTAGCACGTCCAGCTCCGCCAAGGCGGCGGCGGTGTCCTGCAACGGCGGCAGTTGGCTGATCAAATCTTCGAGCAGCGCTTCGTAGAGCATTTTTTCCCGGGCCAGGGCGCGGCTCTTGGCCGACAGCGCCTTGTCTTCGAACGCCTTGAGTTCCGGGGTGATGAAGCGCTCGGCGCCCTTGAGGGTCTGGCGGCGGATGTAGTCGGCCGGCGCCTGCTCGGCCTGTTTGCTCGGCAACTCGATGAAGTAACCGTGGATGCGGTTGTAGCCGACCTTGAGGTTGGCCAGGCCTGTGCGGGCTTTTTCCCGGGCTTCGAGGTCGATCAGGAACTGGCCGGCGTTTTCGCTCAGTGATTGCAGCTCGTCGAGTTCGGCGTCGTAGCCGGTCTTTAGCACGCCGCCGTCACGGATCACGGCCGGCGGGTTGTCGATGATGGCTTTTTCCAGCAGCGCGGCCAGGTCTGGGTAGGTGCTGGTGGTGCGCGCCAGCTGCTGCAGATGCGGCGCTTCGAGGTCGCTCATCGCGATTTGCAGTTCGGGCAGGGCACCGAGGGCGTCGCGCAGGCGCGCCAGGTCGCGCGGGCGGGCATTGCGCAGGCCGATTCGCGCGAGTATCCGCTCGATGTCACCGATTTCCTTGAGCTGCGGTTGCAGCTGTTCGAAGCGGTAGCGGTCCAGTAGGCAACTGATGGACGACTGGCGCGCCAGCAGCACGGTCAGGTCGCGCAGCGGGCGGTTCAGCCAACGGGTCAGCAAGCGGCTGCCCATGGCGGTCTGGCAGCAGTCGACCACCGATTGCAGGGTGTTGTCGCGTCCGCCGGCCAGGTTGGTGTCCAGTTCCAGGTTGCGTCGGCTCGCGCCGTCCAACACCACGGTGTCGTCCAGGCGCTCGTGACGCAGGCTGCGCAAATGGGGCAGGGCGGTGCGCTGGGTTTCCTTGGCGTAGGCCAAGAGGCAGCCGGCGGCGCCGATGGCCAGGGTCAGGTTTTCGCAGCCGAAGCCCTTGAGGTCCTGGGTGGAGAATTGCTGGCAGAGACTTTTCAGCGCCGAGTCGCGCTCAAAATCCCACGGCGCCCGGCGACGCACGCCACGGCGCTTTTCCGCCGGCAGGTCTTTTGGCCAGTCGTCGGGGATCAGCAGTTCCACCGGGTTGACCCGCTCCAGTTCCGCCAGCAGGTTTTCCCAGCCCTTGATTTCCAGCACCGAGAAGTTGCCGCTGGTGATGTCCAGCACCGCCAGGCCGAACAGCCGTTCATCGCCCAACACGGCGGCGATCAGGTTGTCCCGGCGCTCATCCAGCAGCGCTTCGTCACTGACCGTGCCGGGGGTAATGATCCGCACCACTTGGCGTTCCACCGGGCCTTTGCTGGTGGCCGGGTCGCCGACCTGTTCGCAGATCACCACCGACTCGCCGAGCTTGACCAGTTTCGCCAGGTAACCTTCCGCCGCATGGTAAGGAATCCCACACATCGGAATCGCCATGCCTGCCGATTGCCCACGCGCCGTCAGGGTGATGTCCAGCAATTTGGCGGCTTTTTTCGCGTCTTCGTAGAAGATCTCGTAGAAATCGCCCATGCGGTAGAACATCAACTGATCGGGGTGCTGGTTCTTCAGGCGCCAGTATTGCTGCATCATTGGCGTGTGGGAGGACAGGTCGTTCACGGCTGTATTCATTGGGGTGTCAGGCAAGCTCGTTGAATGGTGTAGGCAAAAGGAGGGCGGCGGCCCGGCTTTTTTGCGATGGGGGCAAGGTTAACATGGGCGGGTGGGGGGAGTGGTTTTGGGATTGGGATTGGGTGTATATCCGTTGCTGCGGTAACGGCTGCTGGCGGTTTCGCCCTGACGGCGACTTACTTCCTTTCAAACGCCCCGGAATGCCGGCCCAGAAGAAAGTAAGCAAAGAACGCTTGGCCCCACCACTCGGCACCTCGCTTTGCTCGGTGTTCCCTCACTCCGGCATTGCTCCGTGGGCCCGCCGCGAAGGGCCATC
>NZ_JBMDJD010000073.1:0-4991 GCF_057809015.1 Pseudomonas sp. FG6 | reverse complement strand
CGCCAAACGCCGAGGTGAAGTTGGCCGCGAAGCTTTTGGTGTCGTTGGTGGCCAGCACCGTTTCATCCACGGTCAGTGTTGGTTCCGTGCCGGTGGTGCTGATGCTCGGGCCGTCGTCCTTGAACACCAGGTTCTGGCCGATGTTGAGGGTGGCCTGGGCGCTGTCGCCGTCGCGGTCGGTCTTGGTGGCGGTCAGCGTCACCAGGGTGTCCGCCGCCAGGCTCTTGGAATCATCGGGATTGCTCGTGTCGGGGTGGACCACTGCGCGGATCTGGTCGAGGGTCACGTCGCCGTTGGCGGCGACACTGACGGTGAACACCAGCACGTTGGTGGTCGCGGTGCGGCCTTCTACCACGCCGCCATTGAGCGACAAGTTGACGGCTTCGTTCGTGGCGGTATCGGTCAGCCCCGAAGCACCCGCCACCACGCCGAGGGCATAGGTGAGGGTGCCGGCCCCGTCGGCGCCAAACGCCGAGGTGAAGTTGGCCGCGAAGCTTTTGGTGTCGTTGGTGGCCAGTACTGTTTCATCCACGGTCAGTGTCGGCTCCGTGCCGGTGGTGCTGATGCTCGGGCCGTCGTCCTTGAACACCAGGTTCTGGCCGATGTTGAGGGTGGCCTGGGCGCTGTCGCCGTCGCGGTCGGTCTTGGTGGCGGTCAGGGTGACCAGGTTGTCGGCGCTCAGGCTCTTGGAATCATCGGGATTGGTCGTGTCGGGGTGGACCACTGCGCGGATCTGGTCGAGGGTGACGTCGCCGTTGGCGGCGACACTGACGGTGAACACCAGCACGTTGGTGGTTGCGGTACGGCCTTCCACCACGCCGCCATTGAGCGACAGGTTCACGGCTTCGTTCGTGGCGGTATCGGTCAGCCCCGAGGCGCCCGCCACCACGCCGAGGGCATAGGTGAGTGTGCCGGCCCCGTCGGCGCCGAACGCCGAGGTGAAGTTGGCCGCGAAGCTTTTGGTGTCGTTGGTGGCCAGTACTGTTTCATCCACGGTCAGTGTCGGTTCCGTGCCGGTGGTGCTGACGCTGGGTCCATCGTCCTTGAACACCAGGTTCTGGCCGATGTTGAGGGTGGCCTGGGCGCTGTCGCCGTCGCGGTCGGTCTTGGTGGCGGTCAGCGTCACCAGGGTGTCCGCCGCCAGGCTCTTGGCGTCATCGGGATTGCTCGTGTCGGGGTGGACCACTGCGCGGATCTGGTCGAGGGTCACGTCACCGTTGGCGGCGACACTGACGGTGAACACCAGCACGTTGGTGGTCGCGGTGCGGCCTTCTACCACGCCGCCATTGAGCGACAAGTTGACGGCTTCGTTCGTGGCGGTATCGGTCAGCCCCGAAGCACCCGCCACCACGCCGAGGGCATAGGTGAGGGTGCCGGCCCCGTCGGCGCCAAACGCCGAGGTGAAGTTGGCCGCGAAGCCTTGGGTCGCATTGGTGGCCAGCACCGTTTCATCCACGGTCAGCGTCGGCTCCGTGCCGGTGGTGGCGATGCTCGGCCCATCGTCCTCGAAGACCATCTTGGAGCCGATTTCGGCTTTTGCAATGGACGCCTGGACCAAGGTGAAGCCACCGATGTCGAAGTCGGCGTGGTTAGTGCCCTTGGCATCGAGAGCCGCACCGTTTTCGATCAGCACGCGGTTATGGGTTTGCGTGGTGGTGTATTCGATCTGGTAGCCGGCCTTGACGCCAGTGATGGTGGCAACCCCGCCATTGAAGTTGATGGCAATGGACGTGTCGTTCACCGAGCCGTCCGAGTTCTCGATCACCAGCCCGGTGCTGATGTTGATGACCCGGACATTGGTGATCGCCACTGCGGCGTCGCCTGCGTAGCCATTGATGAAATTCACCCCGGGTTCGGCGGCGGTGCTGAAGGCACTGATCTTGACCACGGCGCTCTTGCCGCTCTGCAATTGCACGACGTCGAAATTGGCGGTCTTCGCATTGAACATGCTGGTGAAGTCGACGTTGGCTTCAACGTCCGCCTCGTTCTGGTCCAGGTTGGGGATGGTCACATCCTGCCGGGCACCGGTGACGAAGGTGAACCGGATGCCTTCCTGTTCCACGATCATCTGGTTGTTGGTGCCGAAGGTGGTCGGGCCGCCAGCCTGACTGGTGTTGATGGTGTCGCCGGTGGTGATGTTCGCGCCGCTGGACTGGTCGGCGGGGTCTTTGCCGGTGGCGATGATGGTCGGGTCGGTGATCCGGGTGATGCCGTTGACCACTTCAGTGTTCGGGTTCGCCGTGGTGAACATCAGAAACAGGTTTTGCCCGGAAGGCGCGTTGGCCAGGCTGAACTCAAGGTCCTGGCTGGCACCGATGAAGACTTTGTCCAGCAGGTTGACCGGGTCATCGGGGTTGCTGGTGACCGGGTTGCTCAGGGGTTGGTACTGCACGGTCCAGATCTTGCCGCCGGAAACCGGCGATCCGGTTTCTTCGATGTAGGCGGCGAACACGATTGCCCCACTTGACCCACCGACCCGGCCCAGGACCATGTTGTCGTTGGTGTCGGTGTAAAGCAGGATGCTGGTGCCGTCGAGGGTGTGCAAGCCGCTGTCCACGCCGTCGAGCGGTGCCCCGGAGGTGCCGACGAAGCTGATGTCGGTGATGGTCGCACCGGGCGCTGCGCTGACGGTGAAGGCGTTGCTGCCGGTGTTGCCGGCGGCGCCGGTGTAGCCACTCAAGGCGGCCCCCGTTGCAGTGCCTGCCCCAAGCGCGGTCAGGCGGGTGGAGAAAGTCGAGGGCAGGGCGGCCAGCAAAATGTCGTTGTCGTCAGCGTCGCCCGCCGGGCTCGGTGTGGCAGTGGCGTTCTGCAAACCGGCGGTTTCGTCCAGTGTCACATTGGTGCCGGTCGCCGTGATGCTCAAGGCGGTGGCGGCAAAGGGGGTGAAGAGGGCGGCCGTATCACCTGTCAGCGAGGAATTTTGTTCTTGGACAGTCATGGCGTGCTCCGAATGATAGTGGCGGTCATCGAGGTCTGACCGTTGACCCGTGACCGCCACTATGTGAAAGCGCGACGCCGTGCGCATCGGCCGATACTCCCAGGCCGGCTAGGAGTTTTGGCCCATTCGGCAGGCGTTGACGGGGGGATCTCATGTTCGTCCTGCGCCCGGTTGACGACTCGCCGTTTAATCGGCATATTTTTGCTCGTTTGTGATCACTGTTGCTCATTTGTGCAGGTTATAGGCATGACGTCCTCCCATGAAGCGTTTCCCGGCGAACGCCAGCGACTGATCAGCGAACGTCTCGCCCTGTACGGGCGGGTGATCGCTGCGGACCTGGCCTGCGAATTCAACGTCTCCGAACACTCGATCCGCCGCGACCTCGGCGCGCTGGTCGCCGCAGGACTGTGCAAGCGGGTCTACGGCGGCGCCATACGCCTGCCCTCGGCGGAGCGGCCGTTGAGCGTGCGCGTCCGGCAAGACACTGCGCGCAAGAACACCCTCGGCCAGATGGCGGTCTCGCTGTTGCGGGCCGGCCAGCATGTGTTCATCGACGCCGGTTCGACCAACCTGGCCATCGCCTGCGCCATCGACCCTCAGCTCGAATTGACCCTGACCACCAACTCGCCATTGATCGCGGTGGAACTGATGAAGTTACCCGGCGCGCAAGTCATTTTGCTGGGCGGCCGGGTGAACCCGGTCTCCGGTGGCGTGATCGGGCTGACGGCCGCGCGGCAGTTGCAGCAGTTCAGTTTCGACCTGTGCCTGCTCGGTGCCTGCGCCCTCGACCCGGACAACGGCGTCACGGCGTTTGGCCTGGACGACGCCGAGTTCAAGCGCGCCGTGGTCGCGGCGAGCGGTCAGGTGGTGGTGGCGGTGACCAACGAAAAACTCTCCAGCGTGGCGCACTACCAGGTGGCGTCGTGCGAGGAGGTCACCGCCCTGGTGGTGGAACCCGATGCGCCCCATGAACGACTGGCGCCGTTTTCCGGCAGGATCGGCACGATCATGAAGGCAACCGGATAAGGCTGGTCATTGTCGGCGAGGGGATTTACGTCTAGTTTGCTGCTCCAGCACACACTACAAAAACAACAGGAGTCATCGATGCAACCGATTCGTCTCGGTCTGGTGGGCTACGGCAAGATTGCCCAGGATCAACACGTACCCGCCATTCAGGCCAACGCCGCATTCGAACTGGTGTCGGTCGCGACCCAAGGGCAGCCTTGTCCCGGCGTCGAGAACTTCCGGTCATTGGCCGAGTTGCTTGAGCGCGGACCGCACGTCGATGCGATCGCTTTCTGCACACCGCCACAAGGTCGCTTCGCCCTGGTGCAGCAGGCGCTGGCCGCCGGTAAGCATGTGCTGGTGGAAAAGCCGCCGTGCTCCACCTTGGGTGAAGCGCAGGCCTTGGTCGATCAGGTCCAGGCGCAAGGCGTCAGCGGCCTGTTCGCCTGGCATTCGCGTTATGCACCCGGCATCGAAGCCGCCCGAGACTGGCTGGCGAGCCGTACCCTGCACAGCGTGCAGATCGACTGGAAGGAAGACGTGCGCAAGTGGCACCCCGGCCAGACCTGGATCTGGCAACCCGGTGGCCTGGGCGTGTTCGATCCCGGTATCAATGCCTTGTCGATCGTGACGCATCTGCTGGCATTGCCGCTGTTCGTCGAGTCGGCCGAGTTGCGCGTTCCCGCCAACTGCCAGTCGCCGATCGCCGCCAGCATCAAGATGTCCGATCCCCGCCAGCTGGATGTCCGCGCCGAATTCGACTTCGATCATGGTCACGATGAGCTCTGGAGTATCGAGATTCGTTGCGCTGAAGGCGTTCTGCGCCTGGACAATGGCGGCGCGCTGTTAAGCATCGATGGCGTGCGCCAGGCGGTGTCGCAGGAGGGGGAATACGCGGCGGTGTACCGGCATTTTCAACAACTGATCGAGGGCAAGGCCAGCGACCTGGATTTGCAACCGCTGCGACTGGTCGCCGACAGCTTCTTTGTGGGCAGCCGCGTACCAGTCGAACCGTTCCATGACTGACGGGGCGGTTGCCTTGCCAGGG
>NZ_JBMDJD010000072.1:0-5303 GCF_057809015.1 Pseudomonas sp. FG6 | reverse complement strand
GTGTCAGCCAACATCAATGGCACTGACAGATTGCATTCGCGAGCAAGCCCGCTCCCACAGTCGATCGGGTTCCTTCAGTTACTACAATTTGCACGGGACATTCGATGTTATTCAACCAAGCCTCACGCCTGGCAAAGATCACCAGCCCCCTGGGCCCCGAGGTGCTGCTGCTCAAGGACATGGGTGGCGGCGAAGAGCTGGGAAGGCTGTTCAACTATGAGTTGCAGTTGCACTCGCTGGACAACGCCATCGACCTCAACCAGGTGCTCGGCAAGCCCATGTGCGTCAGCATGCAACTGGACGGCGGCGGCGAACGGCATTTCCACGGCATCGTCGCCCGCTTCAGCCAGAACGTCGACCAAGGCCAGTTCGCCAGTTACCAGGCCACGCTGCGCCCTTGGCTGTGGCTGCTGACCCGCACTTCCGACTGCCGGATTTTCCAGAACCTGACCATCCCGCAGATCATCAAGCAGGTGTTCCGCGACCTGGGCTTCTCCGATTTCGAAGACGCCCTGAGCCGTCCCTATCGCGAGTGGGAATACTGCGTGCAGTATCGCGAGACCAGCTTCGACTTCGTCAGCCGGTTGATGGAGCAGGAAGGCATCTACTACTTCTTCCGTCATGAGCAAGGCCGGCATGTGCTGGTACTGGCCGATGCCTATGGCGCCCACACCACAGTGCCCGGCTACGGTTCGGTGCCCTACTACCCGAAGAACGAACAGCAGCGCGAGCGCGACCACATCCACGACTGGCACCTGGCCCAGGAAGTCCAGCCCGGTTCGCTGGAGCTCAACGACTACGACTTCCAGCGCCCCAGCGCGCGCATCGACGTGCGCTCGGCGATGCCGCGCCCGCACGCCGCCGGTGACTATCCGCTGTACGACTACCCCGGCACCTATGTGCAGAGCGAAGACGGCGAGCACTACGCCCGCACCCGCATCGAAGCCTTGCAGACCCTGCACGAGCAAGTCGAGCTGGCCGGCAATGCCCGGGGCCTGGGATCGGGGCATCTGTTCAGCCTCACCGGTTTCACGCGCCAGGACCAGAACCGCGAATACCTGGTCGTCGGCGCCCGCTATTACATCTCCCAGGAAAGCGGTGAAACCGGCGGCGGCGCGCCTTCTGCGCAGTTCGAAAGCAACCTGACCTGCATCGACGCCCAGCAGAGTTATCGTCCGCTGGCGACGACCCACCGCCCCATCGTCAAAGGCCCGCAGACCGCCTTGGTGGTCGGCCCCAAGGGCGAGGAAATCTGGACCGACCAGTTCGGCCGGGTGAAGGTGCATTTCTATTGGGATCGTCACGACCAGTCCAACGAAAACAGCTCGTGCTGGATTCGCGTGTCGCAATCCTGGGCCGGCAAGAACTGGGGCTCGATGCAAATCCCGCGCATCGGCCAGGAAGTGATCGTCAGCTTCCTCGAAGGCGACCCGGACCGGCCGATCATCACCGGCCGCGTCTACAACGCCGAACAGACCGTACCTTACGATTTGCCCGACAACGCCACCCAGAGCGGCATGAAGAGCCGTTCGAGCAAGGGCGGCACGCCGGCGAATTTCAACGAAATCCGCATGGAAGACAAGAAAGGCGCCGAGCAACTGTACATCCATGCCGAACGCAATCAGGACATCGTGGTCGAGGTGGATGAAAGCCACTCGGTGGGCCACGACCGCAACAAGAGCATCGGCCACAACGAGACGGTGACCATCGGCAACAACCGCCTGCGCGTCGTCAAACAGGAAGACATCCTGTCGGTGGGCCAGCGCAAGACCGACAGCATCAGCCAGAGCTACGTCATCGAAGTGGGCGAGAACCTGCGCCTGGTGTGTGGCGAAAGCATCCTGGAGCTCAATGCCAGTGGCCAGATCAACCTGAGCGGCGTGCAGATCAGCTTCTACGCCAGCGGCGATGCCGAATTCAACACCGGCGGCGTGCTGCACCTGAACAACGGCGGCGGCCCGGGTGCCACGCCCGACGGCCAGGGCGTCAAGGCCAGTATCGACGCCAATATCCAGGCCGTGTTCCCGCCACCCAAGGGCTAATTTCGAGATCCATGCGCCATGACTTACCGCATCAATGAGTTCCAGTTCCAGTTGCCGCCCGGCGAATTGCTCGACGCGACGATCAACATCCTCAAGTTCCCCGAGCTGGGCACGTCGTTGATCGTCAGCCGCAGCTTGCTGGCCGAGGGCGAAACCCTGCAAAGCAACCTTGACGCCCAACTGGCGCGCCTGGAAAAACAAGTCCAGGACCTGCGCTGCCAACCCGGCGTCGCCGTGCGCCTGGGCCCCAACCAGGACGTCGAAGGCGTCGAACTGCGCAGCCAGTTCAACAAGGGCACTGAAAAGGTCTTCCAGTACCAACTGGCCCTGGTCCTGCCCGGCACCCGCAAGCTGCTTGCGCTGAGCTATGTGAAAGCCGAAAAGCTGGGGGATGCCGAAGCGGCGCATTGGGCGACGATCAAGGGCTCGCTGGTGTTTGACACTCCGGCCTGAGCAGCACCACAGTGGTTTGGGTAGACCTTGATATCCGGCCCAACCCAGTCCCCCTGTGGGAGCTGAGCTTGCTCGCGATGGCGGTGGGTCAGGCAATGAAGAAGGTGACTGACAGGGCCTCATCGCGAGCAGGCTCGCTCCCACAGAGTTTTTCGGGCGTTCTTGCTGTCCGCGCCAACCCAATCCCCTTGTGGGAGCGAGCCTGCTCGCGATTGGGGTCAGCTTGCCCCGTCAGATATTGACCGGCACAAAATCCGGCCCACCCAGCTTGTCCCGCACGGTCACCGCCGAACGCATCAGCGGTGTCCACATGCCGTCGGGGCTGTTCCAGGCCGCGCCGGCCCATCGGGTGTCGGCCACCAGTTCGGCCTTGTGGTTCTCCAGCAGGCGCTTGAGCGCCACGCCTACGCTGCCCATGTCCACGTCGAACAGATCGCCATAGGGGCCTTGCGGCTGCTTGAGCTGTTTGTCCTGGCAGAAGCGGTAGTACCAGACCCAATCGAGCGTGATGTAGATCGCCCGCGTGCGGTCGGGATACGTCGCCAGCATCGTCAGCAAGGCCGACACGAACCGCGTGGGGAAGTTCGCATCGTGGGTCTGGCGCCAGTACGGCATGATCAACTGGTCGAACGCCGCCACCACGTTCTGCGGCTCGTCGTTATCGTTCTTGGCTTCAAGAAAGTAGAACGGTTCGCCCACCAGGAATTTGTCCAGCTCATCATTGGCCAGCGCCAGCAGCAGCACGTTGTCTAGCGGGTTACTCATTGGATTCTCACTACGTCTCGGGTCGTCATCAGTGTGCCGATGTCATTACCGTGGGCGATGGGCACGTTGTCCAGCACCGCTTCGCGCATACCGCCCGGATAGGTCAAGCCGCCCGGGCGCCAGAGCGAGTTCACGCCGCCTTCGTTGCCAGTCGGCATCAGCACCTTGGGGTTGTCCAGGTTCATCATGTAGATCTCCTTGCCGGCCAACGATCCGGGATCGTAACCCAGCGCCGACTCCAGCACCGAAACGTCGCCGGCTTTCTGGTACTCGGCGACCACCGCATTGAGGTCGGATTTTGCCATGACGAACTTGTTCGGGTTGAACGAACCGTACTTGGGGTTGGAGATGTCGTCGGCGGTAAAGAGGAAGCTGCCGCCCTCGTCCTCGAAAGTCTTGAGGTGCTTGTCGATGTAGGGGCCTTCGAGATAGTCGCTCGGCGGCGGCCTGCTTCCCTTGGGAATCGCCATGATATCGGCTTCGGTCGTGCCGGTTTTGTAGGCCGCCGCGCGGGGTTTTGGCGCGGCACCGATGCGCGCCATTTTCGGCCCCAGCCCCAGCAGCGCCATGCCGGCGATACCTTGGAACAGGTCGCGATACCCCGGGCCGAGGCGATCGCCCAGTTCGCCCAGCAGCGCCATGCCCCCCATCATTGCACCGCCAATCGCCACGAAGCCCAGGAACGCCGCCGCCCCCGCCATCGCGGCCAGCACGGCGGCAGCGCCCATGGCGACCATCCCCAACGCTTCGAGGCCGGTGTGCAACCAACCTTCAAGGTCGAGCACGAACGCCACGGACACCGTGGGCCCGCCAATGAACGTATTGGAACTGCCGGTCTTGATGTGCGCACCGCACACCATCTTGCTTTGCAAGCGCGCCGCCGGTTTGCCGTTGATGAAGACGGTGGCGCTGCCTTCGGCGATCAGCACCGGGAATGGCCAGATCGGGTGGTTCATGGGCAAGCCTGTGCAACCGGCCGCCGTGTCCATGCCGGCGCGCATCGCATTGCGCCGGTTGATCTGGACATTCAGGCTGCCCATAATCAACGCCCCCGTCGTGGGCTCGGGCAGGTTGAAAATCGTGTTCAGGCCCTTAAGGATCTGGAACATCGACAGGCCGCCGGCGGCAATCGAGCCGGCCATGATCGCCAGCGCCACGCCGCCCGTCGCCACGGTGGCCGCCACCACGGCAGCACCGATCAACGCCCCCGCGACGGCGCCCGCCACCATCGCGGCGACACCAAAACCGTGGGCTATTTCATCGCCAAGGCGCGCAGCGGCCAGCATATCCATTGCGTTGTCGTCTTCCGGGGGTGATCAAGCGGTCTGAGGCAGGACCTTGAAGGAATGCATCGCCGCCTTCCAGGCCGGCTCGTGGTGCACCAGATCGTTCGGCGTGGTCGTCAGCGTGGTGATCAGCCCCACGGGTTGGCGGTCGATGAACACCTGGCGCAGCATCAACTCACGGCCCTCGCGCTGCCAGCTGTAATCGAGCAGCACGGCGGCGTAGCCATGGAGGGAGAAGTCCCAGCGCTTGATCAGGTTGAAACCGGGCAATTGCTGCTCGGCGCTCGCCAGTTGCTGCTCCACGTAGTCGTTGAACGGTGTGTCGCCCCGGCTCGGGTCGCGGCTGATGACGAAACTGGCTTCCTTGGCGCCACCCACGGCAGGCAACTTGAAGATATTGATGCTCTGGTCCTGCCAGTTGTCAGGGACATCGAGATCGGCTTCTTGAAGGCGATAGAGCGTCATGATTCGGATCGTTTCCAGGCAAAAGAGAGGCTGCGGCAAGCGGCAGATCTTCAAGCAATGAATGGTAACAATCAAGGTGCCGGAAGCGCTCGTTTTCGAGGGCCATGACAGCCGTCTCACTTTTGATGTTCGCGGACAATCCTGCGATGGGAATGGTAATCTCCGTCCGCCTGATTGCCTCACGCTGGGCGGGTAGGGAACCGATAAGGAGCAACGTGCAATGGAAGCGCTAGATGTCTGACGCACTCTGGGCCGCTCGCCTGGGCGACGCGCTGGAACACACCTCGATGAT
>NZ_JBMDJD010000071.1:0-6352 GCF_057809015.1 Pseudomonas sp. FG6 | reverse complement strand
AAGCACCCCCCCCACAAGTCTCACGGATCAATCCCGGACGCTTTGCGTTACCATGCTGAACCCGGACGCGGCAGCCTGCCGCTGCGCAGGAGTCAGCATGTCCCATCCGTTTGAAACCCTCACCCCCGACCTGGTGCTCGATGCCGTCGAGAGCATCGGCTTGCGCAGTGACGCCCGTGTGCTGGCCCTCAACAGCTACGAAAACCGCGTCTATCAGGTGGGCATCGAAGACGCCGAACCGCTGATCGCCAAGTTCTATCGCCCCCAGCGCTGGACCAACGACGCGATCCTGGAAGAGCACCGCTTCACCTTCGAACTGGCCGATTGCGACGTACCGGTCGTTGCGCCACTGATTCACGATGGCATCAGCCTGCACGAACACGCCGGCTTTCGGTTCACCCTGTTTCCTCGGCGCGGTGGACGCGCGCCGGAGCCGGGCAACCTCGACCAGCTCTATCGCCTCGGGCAATTGCTCGGACGCCTGCATGGCGTGGGTGCCAGTCGTTCGTTCGAGCACCGGGAAACCCTTGGCGTGACAAACTTCGGCCACGATTCGCTGGCCACCGTGCTGCAAAGTGATTTCGTTCCCCGCAGCCTGCTGCCGGCCTACGAGTCGGTCGCCCGGGACCTGCTCAAGCGTGTGGAGGCGATCTACGCCGCCACGCCCCACCAGAACATTCGCATCCACGGCGATTGCCACCCCGGCAACATGATGTGCCGCGACGAGGTGTTTCACATCGTCGACCTCGACGACTGCCGCATGGGCCCGGCGGTGCAGGACGTGTGGATGATGCTTGCCGGCGATCGCCAGGACTGCCTGGGCCAGTTGTCGGAGTTGATGGACGGCTACAACGAATTCCATGACTTCGACCCGCGCGAACTG
Organism: Pseudomonas sp. FG6; assembly: GCF_057809015.1. Lineage (NCBI taxonomy): Bacteria > Pseudomonadati > Pseudomonadota > Gammaproteobacteria > Pseudomonadales > Pseudomonadaceae > Pseudomonas > Pseudomonas sp. FG6. The sequence continues at coordinate 5,469 of NZ_JBMDJD010000071.1, read as the reverse complement.
GCGCTGATCGAACCACTCCGGGCCCTGCGCCTGATGCACTACAGCGCCTGGCTGGCGCGGCGCTGGGACGACCCGGCGTTCCCCCGCAGCTTCCCGTGGTTCGGCAGCGAGCGCTACTGGGGCGACCATATCCTGGCGTTGCGCGAACAACTGGCGGCGCTCGATGAAGAGCCTTTGAAGCTGTTCTGATTTGCGCCAGCGGTCACTCTGACCCCTTGTGGGAGCGGCGGCGATTGTCCACAAAGTTCACAGCACAACCAGACAAATCTCCTTACAATCACTCTTTTGTTAGCTGCCTAAGCAAGGATTCTGCATGCAAGCCGCCAACCCGCGCCACGGGTACATCCTGGGTCTGAGTGCCTACATCATCTGGGGTCTGTTCCCGATCTATTTCAAAGCCATCGCCAGCGTGCCGGCCGTGGAGATCATCATCCACCGCGTGCTGTGGTCGGCGTTGTTTGGCGCGGTACTGTTGGCAGTGTGGAAACATCCGGGCTGGTGGCAGGAACTGCGGGACAATCCGCGCCGGCTGGCGATCCTGGCCCTGAGTGGCACGCTGATCGCGGCGAACTGGCTGACCTACGTCTGGGCGGTGAACAACGGGCGCATGGTCGAAGCCAGCCTGGGCTACTACATCAACCCGCTGGTGAATGTATTGCTGGGCATGTTGCTTCTCGGCGAGCGGCTGCGGCGCATGCAGTGGCTGGCGGTGGGGTTGGCGGCAGCCGGCGTGGCGCAGCAGGTCTGGCAAGTGGGCAGCCTGCCGTGGGTGTCGCTGGCATTGGCCTTGACCTTCGGCTTCTATGGATTGATCCGCAAACAGGCACCGGTCAAGGCCTTGCCCGGGCTGGTGGTGGAAACCTGGATGCTGGTACCGATCGCCATCGCCTGGTTGCTGTTGAACCCGGCGGCCAACAGCGCCCAGGCCGCGTTCTGGACCACCTCCGAAGCCTGGTGGCTGGTGGCGGCCGGCCCGGTGACGCTGGTTCCCCTGGTGTGCTTCAACGCCGCGACGCGGCATTTGCCCTACACCACCATAGGATTCCTGCAATACATCGCGCCGACGCTGGTGCTGTTGCTCGCCGTGCTGCTGTTCGGTGAACACCTGTCGTCCAGCACACTGGTGGCGTTCCTGTTTATCTGGGCCGGCCTAGCGGTGTACAGCATCGATGCCGTGATCAGCATGCGCCGGCGTAACTGATCACAAAACACTCAATTCTCTACAGGCCACGTCGGACGTGGCCTGCGCGCATCCTTCCCAAGGTTATCCACAGCGTGATCCCCGCCGTTTGTGCACAAGCCCTTGAAAACTGGTGATTTTTTGAGCATTCACCGCTGAGGCCCGGCGGGCTTGGGCGGCAGCCCGGTCTCTACAGGTTATCCACAGGCAGGCGCAGCTTTTTCTTGGATAACCTTCCTCAGGCTTCGTCGCTGAACTTGAGTTCCACCATCAGCTCATCGGCCAAGGTCTCCAAGCGCGCCTGCAAAGTGTCCAGTGACAGGGTCAACGGCACACCGAGGATCGCCTCGGCGTGAAACAGCAGCTCGCTGCTCATCGGTGCCGGCCGGACATCAGTGACCAACCGCTCGACGTTCACGCCCTGCTCGCTCAGCAACCGGGTAATGTCCCGCACGATGCCGGGACGGTCATTGCCCACCAGCTCCATGGCGATGGGTTTCCAGGTACAGACTTCCTCGGTCGCGGTCTCGGCGATCAGCACACGGATGCCGTGGGCAGAGAGCCCGTGCAACGCTTCGATCAATTCTTCATGGGATTCGGCCGGGGCGCTGAGGCGCAGGATCCCGGCGAACTGGCCCGCCAGGCGCGACATGCGACTCTCCAACCAGTTACCGCCGTGCTCGGCGATGCAATCGGCGATACGCTCGACCTGCCCGGGCCTGTCCGGGGCGAAAACGGTGATGACAAGGTGGTCCATGGCGCAGTCCTCTTGTTGTGGAAGGGACAGTATAGGCAGGGCGCACAGGACTTGTGGCGAGGGGATTTATACCCTCGCCACAAGGTGGTGGGCGTTTAGCCAAGAAGGCAATCACCTAATCGTGTACAAGCCATAAGAATTATCTGGAACAATCCATCTGTTTTTTGAGAACATCCGGTACCGCGACGTGACCGTAACACTTTAGTCGGTCGCGGAACGACGCAATTAGTCTAATTTTCACAACCGCAACCGTTCATGTAGTATGCCGCGGCGAGCACTACATAATTGCAATGCAACGTTGTACCGATGGCTGCCCAAGGCCTGGTCGCATCCCTGAAAAGCCCCGTCAGCAAGGCTTGAGCACCCAGCCGCCAGCCATGGCATGTACTGGTTCCGGGGTTTGTGGTTTAAATGGCCCGAGGCTTCATTGTCAAAATCGAAGAGCTGAAAAGCGAAATAGCTGAGCAGAGTGAGGCAAGCAATGACTGAACACGTTCAAGTCGGTGGCCTTCAGGTCGCCAAAGTCCTGTTCGACTTCGTGAACAACGAAGCCATTCCCGGAACCGGCCTCACCGCCGACGCGTTCTGGGCCGGTGCCGACAAGGTCATCCACGACCTGGCGCCGAAGAACAAAGCCCTACTCGCCAAACGCGACGATTTCCAGGCGCGCATCGATGCCTGGCACCAGGCCCGCACCGGCCAGGCCCATGACGCCGTGGCTTACAAAGCCTTCCTGCAAGACATCGGTTATCTGCTGCCAGAAGCGGCGGATTTCCAGGCTACGACCCAAAACGTCGACGACGAGATCGCCCGCATGGCCGGCCCGCAGCTGGTCGTGCCGGTGATGAATGCCCGCTTCGCCCTCAACGCTTCCAACGCCCGCTGGGGTTCGCTGTATGACGCGTTGTACGGCACCGATGCCATCAGCGAGGCCGATGGCGCGGAAAAAGGCAAAGGCTACAACAAGGTCCGCGGCGACAAGGTCATTGCCTTCGCTCGCGCCTTCCTCGACGAAGCGACCCCGCTGGCGGCCGGCTCCCACGTCGACTCCACCGCTTATAAAATCGTCGACGGCAAGCTGGTCGTCACCCTCAAGGGTGGCAGCAACAGCGGCCTGCGCGACGATGCCCAACTGATCGGTTTCCAAGGCGACGCCTCGGCACCGGCAGCCGTGCTGCTCAAGCACAACGGCCTGCACTTCGAAATCCAGGTCGACGCCAGCACCCCGGTCGGCCAGACCGACGCCGCCGGCGTCAAAGACATCCTGATGGAGGCCGCGCTGACCACCATCATGGACTGCGAGGACTCGGTCGCCGCCGTCGATGCCGATGACAAGGTGGTGATCTACCGCAACTGGCTCGGCCTGATGAAGGGCGACCTGTCGGAACAAGTCGCCAAGGGCGGCCAGACATTCATCCGTACCATGAACGCCGACCGCGCCTACACCGCCGTCGACGGTTCGAGCTTGACGCTGCACGGTCGTTCGCTGCTGTTCGTGCGCAACGTCGGTCACCTGATGACCATCGATGCGATCCTCGACAAACACGGCAACGAAGTGCCGGAAGGCATTCTCGATGGCCTGGTCACCAGCCTGGCGGCGATACACAGCCTCAACGGCAACACGTCGCGGCGCAACAGCCGCACCGGCTCGGTGTACATCGTGAAACCGAAGATGCACGGCCCGGAAGAAGCGGCGTTCACCAACGAGCTGTTCGGTCGCATCGAAGACGTGCTGAACCTGCCGCGCAACACGCTGAAAGTCGGGATCATGGACGAGGAGCGCCGTACCACGGTCAACCTCAAGGCCTGCATCAAGGCCGCCAGTGAGCGCGTGGTGTTCATCAACACCGGCTTCCTGGACCGTACCGGCGACGAAATCCACACCTCCATGGAAGCCGGCCCGATGGTGCGCAAGGCCGACATGAAGTCTGAGAAATGGATCGCCGCGTACGAAAACTGGAACGTGGACATCGGCCTGAGCACCGGCCTGCAAGGTCGCGCACAGATCGGCAAGGGCATGTGGGCCATGCCGGACCTGATGGCGGCGATGCTCGAACAGAAAATCGCCCATCCGATGGCGGGCGCCAATACCGCGTGGGTGCCCTCGCCGACCGCCGCCGCGCTGCATGCGCTGCATTACCACAAGGTCGACGTGTTCGCCCGCCAGGCCGAACTGGCCAAGCGCGCGCGTGCATCGGTGGACGACATCCTGACCATCCCGCTGGCCGTCAACCCGAGCTGGACACCAGAGCAAATCAAGAACGAACTGGACAACAATGCCCAGGGCATCCTTGGCTACGTGGTGCGCTGGATCGACCAGGGCGTCGGCTGCTCCAAGGTGCCGGACATCAACGATGTCGGCCTGATGGAAGACCGTGCGACGCTGCGTATTTCCAGCCAGCACATCGCCAACTGGCTGCGTCACGGCATCGTCACCCAGGACCAGGTGATGGAAAGCCTCAAGCGCATGGCACCGGTGGTGGACCGCCAGAACGCCAGCGACCCGCTGTACCGCCCGCTGGCGCCGGACTTCGACCGCAACATCGCCTTCCAGGCAGCCGTCGAGCTGGTGATCGAAGGCACCAAACAGCCGAACGGCTACACCGAGCCGGTGCTGCACCGTCGTCGTCGTGAGTTCAAGGCAGCCAATGGGTTGTGATTGAGTGATCGCCAACAAAAACGCCGCGAGACGATCGCGGCGTTTTTGTTTGTACAGGTATCAGGCTGGAATGCAGCCTGCGGGTTGAGCTGTGGGAGCAAAGCTTGCTCGCGATAGCGGTAGAACAGCGAGCATCACAGTTGAATGTGCCACCGTCATCGCGGGCAAGCCTTGCTCCCACAGATTTCCTGTATGGCACAGGATCTTAGAGATCCATCCCCAACTCATGCTTGACCAGCCCCAGCAACTTCTCGGTATCGATCGGCTTGAGCAGAAAGTCCACCACGCTCAGGTGCATCGCCTCGATGGCGTCCTTCACGTCGGCGTCGCCGGAAACGATGATGATCGGCAGCGCCGCCCGTTCCGACTCGCGCACCAGGCGAACCAGCTCCAGGCCGTCGACATGCCCCATGCGCAAGTCGGTGATCAGCAGGCCGATCGAGGGCTTGGTCTCCAGCATCTTGAGTGCCGTTTCGCCACTGGCCGCGGTCATGCAGCGAATACCGTCCAATGCCAGGATCTCCGACAGCAGCTCGCGAGCGTCCTTGTCGTCATCGACGATCAACACGCGCTGCGGCGGCAGGTCAGGCTCCAGCATGACGGCATTCAGCGCCTCGCGCTCGGCGTCACTCAAAATATCGTGGTCGGACATGGTGCTCTCTACGGTTCTTTAGTCGATCCCCTGGCACACTGGTCAGACATCGTTCTAGCGCGCTTCAATGTGCACTTCGTCGGATTTTTTTCCAAGCCCATTCAGTGAAGACTTTTACACCAGCGGATGTAGGATTTTGCCGCAGCCGCAAGCGCTTTCCCGCGACCTAGGCTGTGTACGAAATTGTTTGAAACGCAGGTTAGGCAAGGCAAAAACCGGCG
>NZ_JBMDJD010000070.1:0-6433 GCF_057809015.1 Pseudomonas sp. FG6 | reverse complement strand
GAGCAAGCTTGCACCGGGCGGCGATCCGACGAAGGCGGCCTCTCAGGCGGCCAATATTCTGGATTGAATCAGTTGAACTCATCCCCAATCGGATACCGGCTGGCGTTGAGACTTTCTTTGATCTTGCGCAGGTGCGGTTGGAAGTCCACGCCCCGGCGCAGGGTCATGCCGGTGGCGAGCACGTCCAGGACGGTGAGCTGGATGATCCGCGAGGTCATCGGCATGTAGATGTCGGTGTCTTCGGGCAGCGGAATGTTCAGGCTCAGGGTGCTGGCCTTGGCCAGGGGCGAGCCTTCGGCGGTCAGGCCCAGCACCGAGGCACCGTTTTCCCGGGCGATGCGCGCCACTTCCACCAGCTCGCGGGTCCGGCCGGTGTAGGAAATGATCACGAACAGCTCCCCGGTGTGGGCCACCGACGCGATCATGCGTTGCATCAGCACGTCGGCGTGGGCGGTTACGGCCAGGTTGAAACGGAAGAACTTGTGCTGGGCGTCCAGGGCCACTGGCGCCGAGGCACCGAGGCCGAAGAAGTGGATCTGCCGGGCCTGGATCAGCAAGTCGACGGCGCGACTGATCAAATTTGGATCGAGGGCCTGGCAGGCGCTGTCCAATGAGGCAATGGCACTGCCAAAGATTTTCCGGGTGTAGGCTTCCGGGTTGTCGTCGGCTTCCACGGCGCGGCTCACATAGGCGGCGCCGCTGGCCAGGCTCTGGGCCAATTGCAGCTTGAGTTCGGGGTAGCCGCTGACGCCGAACGAGCGGCAGAAACGGTTGACCGTGGGTTCGCTGACCGAGGCAGCCTGGGCGAGGGCGGCGATGCTGTAGCGGGTGGCCTGCTGCGGGTTGAGCAGGATGATCTCGGCCACTTTGCGTTCGGCCTTGTTCAGGTCTTCAAGGCGACTCTGGATCTGTTCCAGTAAATTTCGCACGCGGTCCATACAAGATTCCTAGAAAGACGGGTCTTTGATACGACCCTTTGCGGTGGCCTATCCTACTGATGGCTCCGGCGGACCACCACTCGGAATCGACATTTTCGAAAAATGTTGTGGTTATTACTACATTTTTCCTTGAGTGATGCCTTGAAAAAAGGTATTTGTAGTTTAACTTGATAAAAGAACAAACATCATGCCTCCGATTACGGTAGAACCGTGCACCTTTGCCTTGTTCGGCGCTTTGGGCGATCTGGCCTTGCGCAAGCTGTTTCCTGCTCTCTATCAACTCGACGCCGCCGGCCTGCTGCATGAGCAGACGCGCATCCTCGCGCTGGCCCGCGAGGCGGGCAGCGAGCAGCAGCACCTGGCCTATATCACCACCGAGTTGCGTCGCTTCGTCGGCGAAAAGGATGTGGATGCGGCGGTGCTCGAACGCTTCCTGGCTCGGCTGAACTACCTGCACGTGGACTTCCTCAAGGCCGACGATTACGTCGCCCTGGCCGAACACGCCGGTTCGGCCCAGCAGGTCATCGCCTACTTCGCGACCCCGGCAGCGGTGTACGGCGCGATCTGCGAGAACCTGGCGAAGGTCGGCTTGAGCGAGAAGACCCGGGTGGTGCTGGAGAAACCCATCGGTTCGGACCTGGAGTCGTCGCGCAAGGTCAACGACGCGGTGGCGCAGTTCTTCCCGGAGAACCGCACGTATCGCATCGACCACTACCTGGGCAAGGAGACGGTGCAGAACCTGATTGCGCTGCGCTTCGCCAACAGCCTGTTCGAAACCCAGTGGAACCAGAACTACATCTCCCACGTGGAAATTACCGTGGCCGAGAAGGTCGGTATCGAAGGCCGCTGGGGCTATTTCGACAAGGCCGGTCAGTTGCGGGACATGATCCAGAACCACCTGCTGCAGTTGCTCTGCCTGATTGCCATGGACCCGCCGGCCGACTTGTCCGCCGACAGTATCCGTGACGAAAAGGTCAAGGTCCTCAAGGCTCTGGCGCCGATCAGCCCGGAAGGCCTGACCACCCAAGTGGTGCGTGGCCAGTACATCGCGGGTCATAGCGAAGGCAAGGCAGTGCCGGGTTACCTGGAAGAGCCCAATTCCAACACCCAGAGCGACACCGAAACCTTCGTCGCGCTGCGTGCCGACATCCGTAACTGGCGCTGGGCCGGTGTGCCGTTCTACCTGCGCACCGGCAAGCGCATGCCGCAGAAGCTGTCGCAGATCGTCATTCACTTCAAGGAACCGTCGCACTACATCTTCGCCCCCGAGCAGCGCCTGCAGATCAGCAACAAGTTGATCATCCGCCTGCAGCCGGATGAAGGCATTTCCTTGCGCGTGATGACCAAGGAGCAGGGCCTGGACAAGGGCATGCAATTGCGCAGCGGTCCGTTGCAACTCAACTTTTCCGACACCTACCGCAGTGCACGGATTCCCGATGCCTACGAGCGGCTGTTGCTGGAAGTCATGAACGGCAATCAGAACCTGTTTGTCCGTAAAGATGAAATCGAAGCCGCGTGGACGTGGTGTGACCAGTTGATCGCCGGGTGGAAGAAATCCGGTGATGCGCCCAAGCCGTACGCGGCCGGGTCCTGGGGGCCGATGAGCTCCATCGCACTGATCACGCGGGACGGGAGGTCATGGTATGGCGATATCTGAATTGAAACTGCCACAGGGCGTCAGCGCCCTCGAATTCAAGAGCCCGGTGTTGCTCGCTGAAGGCTTGGCGTTGAAGGTGGCCGAGCAGTTGCGCAATGCAATCGAGGCGCGGGGTACGGCGGTGCTGGTGGTGTCCGGCGGTCGTAGCCCGGTCGCATTTTTCCAGGCGCTGGCCAAGCAGGCGCTGGACTGGTCGAAGGTGCTGGTGAGCCTGGCTGATGAACGCTGGGTGCCGGTCGAGCATGCCGACAGCAACGCCGGCCTGCTCAAGCGTTACCTGTTGCAAGGGGCTGCGGCCAAGGCCCAGTTCCTGAGCCTTTACAGTGCCAGCGCCAACCTGGAAGCGGCGGCCGAGCAGGCGGATCGCTTGTTGGCCGAGCTGCCGTCCATCGACGTGCTGGTATTGGGCATGGGCGATGACGGGCACACCGCCTCGCTGTTCCCCGACAGTCCGAACCTGGCCCAGGCCCTGGACGCCAACGGCGCTCGCCGTTGCTGGCCGATGCTGGCGCCGACCGTGCCGCACCAGCGCTTGACCATGAGCCGTGCCTTGCTGGCTTCGGCGAAACACAAAGTGCTGTCGATTTCCGGCGAGTCGAAATTGACCACCCTGAACGCTGCGGTGGCCGGTGACGACGTCGCCGAAATGCCGATCCGCGCGTTTTTGCAACCCACGTTAGAGATTTACTGGTGCCCATGAACCAAGGATCAGCCGCTATGACAAAGCCATCCCCGACCGTTTCCATGGCGGACAAAGTTACCTTGATCGACAGCCTCTGTGCCAAGGCGCGGATCCTGCCGGTGATCACCATCGCCCGTGAACAGGACATCCTGCCACTGGCCGATGCCCTGGCCGCCGGTGGCCTGACGGCGCTGGAAGTGACCCTGCGTTCCGAGTACGGTCTCAAGGCTATTCAGGTGCTGCGCGAGCAGCGTCCGGAACTGGTAACCGGTGCCGGCACGGTGCTCGACCGTCACATGCTGGCGGCTGCCGAAGCGGCGGGTTCGCAGTTCATCGTCACGCCGGGCATCACCCGGGACCTGCTGGAAGCCAGTGTCCAGAGCCCGATTCCGTTGCTGCCGGGTATCAGCAATGCGTCCGGCATCATGGAGGGCTACGGCCTGGGCTATCGCCGCTTCAAGCTGTTCCCGGCGGAAGTCAGCGGTGGCGTCGCAGCCATCAAGGCCCTGGGTGGTCCGTTCGGCGAAGTGAAGTTCTGCCCGACTGGCGGCGTGGGCCCGGCCAACATCAAGAGCTACATGGCGTTGAAGAACGTGATGTGCGTGGGCGGGAGCTGGATGCTTGATCCGGAGTGGATCAAGAACGGCGACTGGTCCCGCATCCAGGAATGCACCGCCGAGGCTTTGGCGCTGCTGGACTGATTGCTTTACCGAACCTTCGTTGGGTGATCTACGGTTTTACGGTGCGCTTGGTCGGCGCACCGTTTTTTTTGCCTGGGTTTTAGCTCTGAATCTATTCCGTGGCGAGGGAGCTTGCTCCCGCTGGGCTGTGAAACAGCCCCATCAAGCTGAAGGGGATCGGTCTGATACCCCGAGGTGATTGTCGTGGGGCTGCTGCGCACCCCAGCGGGAGCAAGCTCCCTCGCCACAACTATGTTCGATTCAAGGCAATCAATGCCTCAGTCAACCGCTCGATATCACTCGCCAGGGTAGTCAACCCCGGCGTAATGCGAATGCACGGCCCGACGCTGGTGTTGCGTACCACGGTGAAGATGCCGTAGTCGTCGAGCAGTCGATTGGCCATGGCTTGTTGGTCTTTGTGCGCGGTGAAGCGCATCGAGGTGATGCCGCAATACAGCCGCGGATCGTCCGGGGTCATGACTTCGATCCCCGGTTCATCCCGCACGGCGCTCACCCACAGGTCCCGCAAGTAATTGAGCCGCGGCCCTTTGGCCCGCGCGCCACCCAGGGCCCGGTGCTCTTCGAACACCAGGGGCAGGGTCAGCAGGGCAGGGATGTTGGGGGTGCTGTGGGGGATTCGCGAACGGATGTCGGTCGCTGGGTAATGGCCTTCGTCCATGTCCGGGTCGATGTCGGCCAGCCGATGGGGCGCGATGTACAAAAAACCCAGGGCAAGGGGGCCACCGATCCACTTCTGCAGGTTGAACCCGGCAAACTCGATGCCGAGTTTCTTCAAGTCGAAATCGATCTGGCCCAGGGCATGGGCGCCGTCGAGGATGATGTCGACGTCAAATTCCCGGGCGGTCTCGGCAATGGCCTTGACCGGCATCACCAGCCCGGTGAGGTGGTTTACATAGGTCAGCGCCATCAGCTTCAGGCGGGGGTAGCGAATGAACGCTTCGCGATAGGTGCCGACCAGACTCTCGAAACTGGCGGGATGTTGGTGGACCAGTTCGATGACCTGCGCGCCACGCTGGCGGGCGAGCCAGCGCATCGCGCTTTTGACCGAGGCGTATTCCAGGTCGCAGATCAGGACCTGGTCGCCGGGCTTGAGGCCGTTGTAGTTGCGGATCAACGATTGCAGGGCGTCCACCGCGCTGGTGGCCATCGCCACCGAGTGGGAGGGGGCCTGTATCAATTGCGCGACCTGTCGACGAATGGCCTCGCCATGATCGCGGTCGAAATGCTGGCGCACATACACCGAGTTGCCGCGGTTGATGAACTCGATGTTGCGCTGGTACTCCTCGACCACAGTCCGGGACATGCGGCCGAAGTAACCGTTTTCCAGATTGAGCGGTTCGTCGGGGTCGACATCGTAGCGGCCGACAAAGGTCTGCCAGAAAGCTTCATCGTGGGCGCGCAGCGTGTTCTCGGGCATGGTGAGGGCTCAATCAGTCAGGGGCGAGGCTTGGGTTTGCCATGTTTGGCGCGCAACGGGTCGAGCAGGTCCGACAGGCCGTTGTGATCGATCTCCTGCATCAATGCCAGCAAACCACCCAATTCACCGTGGGGAAAACCCTCGCGGGCGAACCAGTTCAAGTATTGACCGGGCAGGTCGGCCAGAATTCGGCCCTTGTATTTACCAAAGGGCATCTGGTGCGTGACCAGTAACTCAAGTTTTTGCGGATCCATGACTCATCATCTGTTCGGAAACAGCCTGGAAAAATACAGGCATTCTGCATGCAGGCCAAATGACAGATCATGCAAATACCACGGATACAGATTTGCGCTTTTAAATTAAATAATTGATTTATATATAGTTTTTATTGGATTTGGTCTGGCACGACCGATGCAATATCCCTTGCAGGTTTTCATTCACCCGCAAAGGAACTGAAAAATGACTGATATCAACAAAGAATCCATCTCCGTCCTGAACGACCTGATCGAAACCAGCAAGGATGGTCAGGAAGGCTTCAAGACCTGCGCCGAAGACATCAAGCACCCTGAACTCAAAACCCTGTTCGTCGCGCGTGCGGCAGACTGTGCCACGGCCGCTGCCGAGCTGCAGGCTGCGGTTCGTTCGCTGGGCGGCGATCCGGAAACCTCGACCAGCGTGGCCGGTGACCTGCACCGTCGTTGGGTGGATGTGAAGTCCATGTTCACCGGCAAGGGCGGGGAAGCGGTGCTCAACGAAGCCGAGCGCGGTGAAGACCATGCGCTGAAGGCCTATCGGGAAGCCATCGAGAAGATCAACAAGCACAACCTGTTGGGCATCCGTGACCTGGTCGAACGCCAGTACCACGGGGTGCAACGCAACCATGACCAGGTCAAGGCCCTGCGTAACCAGGCCAAGGCCAGCTAAACAGCCGACCCACAAAAAACGCCAGCTTGCTGGTGTTTTTTTATGGCGGGTTATGGCGGGGAACTCAAATTGAAGGTGAACCCTGTTGTGGGGGGGGGGGGGGGGGGGGGGGGG
>NZ_JBMDJD010000007.1:0-163740 GCF_057809015.1 Pseudomonas sp. FG6 | reverse complement strand
TTCGCACTGGTGCGCCAGCCCGGTCAAGCGGGAGCAAGCTCCCTCGCCACAGGTTCAGTGGGTTTATTAAGTGGACAGCTCCACAAAGGTCAGGCGCGCTTGACCAAGTGCACTGCCAGCACATCGCAAGGCGCGCCATGCAGCACATCGTTGGCGGTCGAGCCCAGCAGCAATGCCAGACCGTGACGGCCGTGGCTGCCCACCACGATCAGGTCGCACCCCTGCTCCTTGGCCAGGTGATGGATCTCCTGGCGCGGCTGGCCGTAGGTCAGGTGGCTGTTTTCCTTTTTCAGCGCCGGGTACTTGGCAATCAGTCGTTCGAGGCGTTCCTTGGCCTGATCGAATTGCTGCTGTTGCAGTTGGGAAAGGTCCATCGGCACATCGCCGCCAAAGGCCATGGCCATCGGCTCGACGATGTGCACCAGTGACAGTTTTGTTTCCCGGCTTTCGCACAGGGCGAGGGCGCGCTTGACGACGGGATCGCATTCTTCAGTGAGGTCGACGGCGACCAGGACGTGTTCGTAGTACATGGAAGGCACTCCAGAGAATTGCGATACGGTAAGTATGGCTGGTTTCAAGCGCATTGACGGCGACACAGGTCAATGGGCTCATCAGAATCGGGGAGTACGAATATGACGGTCTGGATAGTGCTGTCAATCCTGTTGGTGGTGTTAAGTCCGTTGGCATGGTTGCGTCCTTCCCGTGTCCAGAGCGGTCGCATGGCCTTGCGCATGGAGGCGCGACGCCTGGGGCTGGCCATGCAACTGGCCCCCCAGGAGTGGCCGCACTGGCTCGGCCAGCCGGCGCCAAGCCCGTGCGCCCAGTACCATCGACCTCGGCGGGGCAACCAGCCGGCGTGTTGGAGCTACTGGCAAACGGCACCGGGCGTCTGGGTCAATCAGTGGCGGGAAGTCTGCCAGGACGAGGCCCTGCTCAATCATTTCGAAAAATTGCCGGCCAATGTCTACAAGGTCGAAGCCGATCGGCAGATGATCGCGTTGTATTGGGGTGAAAAAGGCGAGGCCAGTGTGTTGCAGGCCATTGCCGATGTGCTCAAGGCGCTGGCCTGAGGGCCTGGGCGGCGATCGTCACCGAAGCCGATGAGGCGGGCATATATAAAAAAGCCCGACAGTTTCATCGGGCGGATTGGCCAGGCAGGCCGGTAATCCATTCCATGTCAGGGCGTGCGTTCGTAACGTCCTTGCTCCTCTCTTCAATTGCGTTCCCGACAGCGTAGTCGGTTGGATCCGGCGCGCCCGCAATTAGGGCGACTTTTCTAATTATTGATCCTATGAATAGGGGCTCATGCGGTGCCGTGTTGCGGATCCGTACGGTACGGAAAATGACCGTGAAGTCGCGTTCATGCCGCCGTTTAGGGCGATTGACAATTGTCGGAAATTCCGTGAAGGTGACGTACCCAAATCAAACGGGCGTATGAATTGAGCGTTTATATTTTCAGAACGTTCCTACAGAACCCGACTATCGCGTTGACGGGTGTGCCTGGCGGATTGGCGTAGCATCGACGGTAACGTCAATGCCGAACCAGCAGCCAGCGTTCAGCGTGTACTGTTCAGCTTCCATATCGTGGAGATCAGTTGATGATTTACGAAGGTAAAGCCATCACGGTTAAGGCTCTTGAAAGTGGCATCGTCGAACTGAAGTTCGACCTCAAGGGTGAATCCGTCAACAAGTTCAACCGTCTAACCCTGAATGAATTGCGTCAGGCCGTAGACACTATCAAGGCAGATGCTTCGATCAAGGGTGTGATCGTCAGCAGCGGCAAGGACGTGTTCATCGTCGGTGCCGACATCACCGAATTCGTCGACAACTTCAAGCTGCCCGATGCCGAACTGATCGCTGGCAACCTCGAAGCGAACCGTATTTTCAGCGACTTCGAAGACCTCAACGTGCCGACCGTCGCGGCCATTAACGGCATCGCCTTGGGCGGCGGCCTGGAAATGTGCCTGGCGGCGGATTTCCGCGTCATGTCCAGCGCAGCCAAGATCGGCTTGCCGGAAGTCAAGCTGGGCATCTACCCAGGCTTCGGCGGCACCGTGCGCCTGCCACGCCTGATCGGTGTCGACAACGCCATCGAGTGGATTGCCGCCGGCAAGGAAAATCGTGCCGAAGACGCCCTGAAAGTGGGCGCGGTGGATGCTGTGGTCGAGCCTGGCAAGCTCCAGGAAGCGGCGCTGGCAACCCTCAAGCGCGCCATCAGCGGCGAGTTCGACTACAAGGCCAAGCGCCAGCCGAAACTGGAAAAGCTCAAGCTCAACGCCATCGAACAGATGATGGCCTTCGAGACCGCCAAGGGTTTCGTGGCCGGTCAGGCAGGGCCGAACTACCCGGCGCCGGTCGAAGCGATCAAGACCATCCAGAAAGCCGCGAACTTCGGTCGCGACAAGGCCCTGGAGGTCGAAGCCACCGGCTTCGTCAAGCTGGCCAAGACCTCGGCCGCCCAGAGCTTGATCGGCCTGTTCCTCAACGATCAGGAACTGAAGAAAAAGGCCAAGGCCTACGACGAAATCGCCAGCGACGTGAAGCAGGCCGCCGTGCTCGGCGCCGGCATCATGGGCGGCGGTATCGCCTACCAGTCGGCGTCCAAGGGCACGCCGATCCTGATGAAGGACATCAACGAGCACGGGATCGAGCAGGGTCTGGCCGAAGCCGCCAAACTGCTGGTCGGTCGCGTCGACAAAGGTCGCATGACCGCGGCGAAGATGGCCGAAGTGCTCAATGGCATCCGTCCGACCCTGTCCTATGGCGATTTCGGCCATGTCGACCTGGTGGTCGAAGCAGTTGTCGAGAACCCCAAGGTCAAGCAGGCGGTGCTGGCTGAAGTCGAAGGCCACGTCAAGGAAGGCACGATCCTCGCTTCGAACACCTCGACCATCTCCATTTCGCTGCTGGCCAAGGCCCTCAAGCATCCGGAGAACTTTGTCGGCATGCACTTCTTCAACCCAGTGCACATGATGCCGCTGGTGGAAGTGATTCGTGGCGAGAAGTCCAGCGAACATGCCGTTGCCACCACCGTGGCCTACGCCAAGAAAATGGGCAAGAACCCGATCGTCGTCAACGACTGCCCGGGCTTCCTGGTCAACCGCGTGCTGTTCCCGTACTTCGGCGGTTTCGCGAAACTGGTCAGCGCCGGCGTGGACTTCGTGCGTATCGACAAGGTCATGGAGAAATTCGGCTGGCCGATGGGCCCTGCGTACCTGATGGACGTGGTCGGCATCGACACCGGCCACCACGGTCGCGACGTCATGGCCGAAGGCTTCCCGGACCGCATGAAGGACGACCGTCGTTCGGCCGTCGACGTGCTCTACGAAGCCAAGCGCCTGGGCCAGAAGAATGGCAAGGGCTTCTACGCCTATGAGGCCGACAAGCGCGGCAAGCAGAAGAAAGTGGCCGACTCGTCGGTGCTGGAAGTGCTCAAGCCGATCGTCTACGAGCAGCGCGAAGTCACCGACGAGGACATCATCAACTGGATGATGATCCCGCTGTGCCTCGAAACTGTGCGCTGCCTGGAAGACGGCATTGTCGAAACCGCCGCCGAAGCCGACATGGGTCTGGTCTACGGCATTGGTTTCCCTCCATTCCGTGGCGGTGCGCTGCGCTACATCGATT
The DNA here is from genome assembly GCF_057809015.1 of Pseudomonas sp. FG6. Taxonomy (NCBI): domain Bacteria; kingdom Pseudomonadati; phylum Pseudomonadota; class Gammaproteobacteria; order Pseudomonadales; family Pseudomonadaceae; genus Pseudomonas; species Pseudomonas sp. FG6. The sequence continues at coordinate 160,113 of NZ_JBMDJD010000007.1, read as the reverse complement.
CGATCGGGGTGGCCGAGTTCGTCGCCCTGGCTGACCAGTACGCCGATCTGGGCGCGCTGTACCACCCCACCGCGAAGCTGCGCGAGATGGCCAAGAAAGGCCAGAGCTTCTTCGGTTAAGCGCCCAACGACTAGAGCGAGAGAACATTTATGAGCTTGAATCCTAGAGACGTCGTGATTGTCGACTTCGGTCGTACGCCGATGGGCCGCTCCAAGGGCGGCATGCACCGCAACACCCGCGCCGAAGACATGTCGGCGCACCTGATCAGCAAACTGCTTGAACGTAACGTCAAGGTCGACCCGAATGAGGTCGAGGATGTGATCTGGGGCTGTGTGAACCAGACCCTGGAGCAGGGCTGGAACATCGCCCGCATGGCTTCGTTGATGACCCAGATTCCTCACACGGCGGCCGGCCAGACGGTCAGCCGCCTGTGCGGTTCGTCCATGAGCGCGCTGCACACGGCTGCCCAGGCGATCATGACCGGCAACGGTGACGTGTTCGTCGTTGGCGGCGTCGAGCACATGGGCCACGTGAGCATGATGCACGGTGTCGATCCGAACCCGCACATGTCCCTGCACGCGGCGAAAGCCTCGGGCATGATGGGCCTGACGGCGGAAATGCTCGGCAAGATGCACGGCATCAGCCGCGAACAGCAGGACGCCTTTGGCGTGCGCTCCCACCAGCTCGCCCACAAGGCGACGGTGGAAGGCAAGTTCAAGGACGAGATCATCCCGATGCAGGGCTACGACGAGAATGGCTTCCTGAAGCTGTTCGACTACGACGAAACCATTCGTCCGGAAACCACCCTGGAAAGCCTGGCGGCCCTCAAGCCGGCCTTTAATCCAAAGGGCGGCACCGTGACAGCTGGTACCTCGTCGCAGATCACCGACGGTGCCTCGTGCATGATCGTGATGTCGGCCCAGCGTGCCCAGGACCTGGGCATTCAGCCGATGGCGGTGATTCGTTCGATGGCCGTGGCGGGTGTGGACCCGGCGATCATGGGCTATGGTCCGGTACCGGCCACGCAGAAAGCCTTGAAGCGTGCAGGCTTGGGTATCGCCGATATCGACTTCTTCGAGCTCAACGAAGCTTTCGCCGCACAGGCCCTGCCGGTGCTCAAAGATCTGAAAGTGCTCGACAAGATGAACGAGAAGGTTAACCTGCACGGCGGCGCGATCGCCTTGGGTCATCCGTTCGGTTGCTCCGGTGCGCGTATCTCCGGCACGCTGCTTAACGTCATGAAACAGAACGGCGGGACTTTTGGCGTGTCCACCATGTGCATTGGCCTTGGCCAGGGCATCGCCACTGTCTTCGAACGCATCTAAACGTTGCGTTGATGGAAGCCGGGGCCAAGTGCCCCGGTTTTTGTTTTTGCGGGTCTATTTTGTTTTTATTTGAAAAAAATTTGAGAGAGGGCCAAAGCATGCCGATACAACCAGGGCTCTACCAACATTACAAAGGTCCGCAGTACCGCGTATTCAGCATCGCGCGGCATTCCGAGACAGAGGAAGAAGTGGTCTTCTATCAAGCCCTGTATGGTGATTACGGCTTTTGGGTGCGTCCCTTGAGCATGTTCCAGGAGTCCGTCGAGGTTGACGGGGAACAGGTCCCGCGCTTTGCTTTGGTGCAGGCCGAAGAGAGCATTTTTTCCAAGCCGTGAGGTCGGCATGCGGACAACCCTGCGCTTGACCTCACCTTGCAGCCACTATATATAGCGGTGCCGCGTCAGGCGCCAACCGCCTTTCACTTTTTAGAATTCAGGAATTTTCCGATCCATGGGCAAATCGCTGGTCATTGTGGAATCCCCGGCTAAGGCCAAGACCATCAACAAGTATCTGGGTAACCAATACGTGGTGAAGTCGAGTATCGGCCATATCCGAGACCTGCCCACCAGCGGTTCGGCTAGCGCCAGCAAAGAGCCAGCCGCCAAGCGCGGCAAGGCCGCTGCTGGTGAAGCGCCGGCGCTGTCGCCCAAGGAAAAGGCGCGCAAGCAGTTGGTCTCGCGCATGGGTGTCGATCCGGACCACGGCTGGAAAGCCAAGTACGAGATCCTCCCGGGCAAGGAAAAGGTCATCGAGGAGCTGCGCCGGCTCGCCAAGGATGCCGACACCATCTATCTCGCGACGGACTTGGACCGCGAAGGGGAAGCCATTGCCTGGCACCTGCGCGAAGCCATTGGTGGGGATGACAGCCGCTACAAGCGCGTGGTGTTCAACGAAATCACCAAGAAGGCCATCCAGGAAGCCTTCTCCGAGCCGGGCGAGCTGGACATCGATCGGGTCAATGCCCAGCAGGCGCGTCGTTTCCTCGACCGTGTGGTGGGCTACATGGTTTCGCCGTTGCTGTGGGCCAAGATCGCCCGCGGTCTGTCGGCCGGTCGTGTGCAATCGGTTGCGGTGAAGCTGGTGGTAGAGCGCGAGCGGGAGATCCGTGCGTTCATCCCTGAAGAATACTGGGAAGTGCACGCCGACCTCGGTACCGCCAAGGGCGCCACCGTGCGCTTCGAAGTGGCTCGCCAGAAGGGCGAGGCCTTCAAGCCGCTCAACGAAGCCCAGGCCATGGCTGCGCTGGAGAAGCTCAAGGCCTCCAGCTACAGCATCGTCAAGCGCGAAGACAAACCGACCAGCAGCAAGCCGTCGGCGCCGTTCATCACCTCCACGCTGCAACAGGCCGCGAGTAATCGCCTGGGCTTTGGCGTGAAGAAAACCATGATGATGGCCCAGCGTCTGTACGAAGCCGGCTACATCACCTACATGCGTACCGACTCGACCAACCTTTCGGCCGATGCCGTGGCAATGGCGCGCACCTATATAGAAAGCGAGTTCGGCAAGAAGTACCTGCCGGACACGCCGAACGTCTACAGCAGCAAGGAAGGCGCGCAAGAGGCTCACGAAGCCATTCGCCCATCCGATGCCAACACCGAGCCAAGCAAGCTGTCGGGCATGGAGCGTGACGCCGAGCGTCTCTACGAGCTGATCTGGCGCCAGTTCCTGGCCTGCCAGATGTTGCCGGCTCAATACCTGTCGACCACGGTCAGCGTGGGTGCCGGTGACTTCGAGCTGCGCGCCAAGGGCCGCATCCTGAAGTTCGATGGTTATACCCGCGTAATGCCCCAGATCACCAAGCCTGGTGACGACGATGTCCTGCCGGACATGGCCCAGGGCGACGTGATGAAGCTGCTCAAGCTCGATCCGACCCAGCATTTCACCAAGCCACCGGCGCGTTATTCCGAAGCCAGCCTGGTCAAGGAAATGGAAAAGCGTGGCATCGGTCGTCCTTCGACCTATGCGGCGATTATTTCCACCATCCAGGACCGCGGCTATGTGGCGCTGCACAACCGTCGTTTCTATTCGGAAAAGATGGGTGACATCGTTACCGAGCGCCTGTCCGAGAGCTTCTCCAACCTGATGGACTATGGCTTCACCGCCGGCATGGAAGAGAACCTCGACGACGTGGCCCAGGGCGAGCGGGACTGGAAAAACGTCCTCGACGAGTTCTACGGCGATTTCAAGAAAAAACTCGAAGTGGCTGAAAGCCCTGACAGCGGCATGCGCGCCAACCAGCCGGTGATGACCGACATCCCGTGCCTGACCTGTGGGCGTCCGATGCAGATCCGTACCGCTTCGACCGGTGTGTTCCTGGGCTGCTCGGGCTATAGCCTGCCGCCCAAGGAACGCTGCAAGGCGACGGTCAACCTGGTGCCCGGCGACGAAATCGCGGCAGACGACGAGGGCGAGTCCGAATCCCTGGTGCTGCGTGGCAAGCATCGCTGCCCGATCTGCAGCACGGCGATGGATGCCTACCTGCTGGATGAAAAGCGCAAGCTGCACATCTGCGGTAACAACCCGGATTGCGCCGGTTACGAGATCGAAGAAGGCTCCTACCGCATCAAGGGCTACGAAGGCCCGAGCCTGGAATGCGACAAGTGCGGCAGCGAAATGCAACTCAAGACCGGCCGCTTCGGCAAGTTCTTCGGTTGCACCAACCCGACCTGCAAGAACACTCGCAAACTGCTCAAGAGCGGTGACGCTGCGCCGCCGAAGATGGACCCGGTGAAGATGCCGGAGCTCAAGTGCGAGAAGGTCGACGACACTTACATTCTGCGTGACGGTGCGTCCGGCTTGTTCCTGGCGGCCAGCCAGTTCCCGAAGAACCGTGAAACCCGCGCACCGTTGGTGATGGAGATTGTCCCGCACAAGAGCGAGATCGATCCGAAGTATCACTTCCTGTGTGAAGCACCGCAGAAGGATCCCGAGGGGCGTCCGGCAGTCATTCGCTACAGCCGCAAGACCAAGGAGCAATACGTGCAGACCGAAGTCGACGGCAAGCCGACCGGCTGGAAGGCGTACTACGACGGCGCTAAGTGGACGGTCGAAGACAAGCGCTGATCGATGGTGTTTGTTTGACGGTACGGGTTAGAGGTTCCCTGTGGCGAGGGAGCTTGCTCCCGCTGGCGCGCGTAGCGGCCCTGAAACCGAGCATTCGGTGGGTCAGGCAGATTGAGTTCGCTGTTTGGGGCCTGCTGCGCTGTCCAGCGCGAGCAAGCTACCTCGCCACAAAAAGCAACTTGCCGGTTTGAAGGGTTGCGCGCAGCCGTCCCCAACAGGCCCGGTTGAACAAAAAGGCCGCATGACAACCCATAGGTTTTCATGCGGCCTTTCTGTTTTTGGCTTGCAGTGGCTGCGGTTGATCCACGACACTGTCGCTCTTGCGTGAAGCTTTTATTTCGTTGGGGGAGAATGCCGCCATGGCCCACGAACTCTATACCCGTACCAACCAGAAGATCTATTTTGCCGGCCTGTCGCTCGAAGCCCTGTCCAGGACCGAGGATGGGCGTGCGTTGAATTCCCCGGCGTTGCTCCAGGCCGGGCGTGAAGCGGCGTTGTTTCACCTGTATGGCGCGCTGTTGGGGCTGTGCCATGAGATTGCAGGCTTCTACCGCTTGCCACAGGCCAATGCGCCGCGGGCCGAGCTGTTGTTGACGCGCGAAGTCCTGGAAACCATCGCCATCCCTGAGCTGGCCGAAATGGTGGAACTGGCGCACAACCCGGAAACCTGGCTGGCCAGGTTGCTGGCGGCCCATGCTGCGCTGTTCCAGCCACCGCGCGCGCCGCACAAGCCCAAGGGTGATGTGACCCAGCCGCTGATCGTGGCGGTCAATTTGGATGAGCCAGAGCCTGAGCAGGAGTTGAGCCGGGAAGAGTTGGAGAGCTGGCGTCAGAACCTCAAGAGCCTGGCGATTCGCTTTCGCGAAGGATTGACTGAGTGCTGAGTTTTCCGTCGGTCCAGGCTGTTGATTGATTACGCTTGGTCAAGATCCCGAGCGAAGCCTGGCCGATGACTATATAATCCTCGCCTTTCGTGGAGAACAGACTTTTATGCCTACGTCCTTTCTAGAAATTGTCGAACTTCCTGATGGCCGGATCGAGCTGCGCAGGGCTGAGGACGAGGGTTCTCTGGTTACCCTGAACTTCTCCGAAGATGCCAAGGCGTTCCTTCAGGGCCAACACGTTGAGGTCGCCAAGGCGATGCTGAGCGTCGGCGTTCAGATGGCGGGACGGCTGGTTGAAGGCGAATTCAACAAGGAAGAGGGCCCACGGGTTCTCCATTGATCCCGTCTGTCGGCTTTTTGAAAGACAGTTTTTACTGACCGGCTTCTCTGTCCTGGAGAAGCCTCGCGTTTGCCTCAGCCCAGTCGAATATTCAGGCTTTGTGCGTCTCCAGTGCGGGCGGCGTTGATCAACTGTTGCCGTGCGCTCGCGCTCAGTGGATTGAGCCAACTGACCACGGTGTGGCTGCGGCCCAGGCGCAACGCTTCACAGGTCAGTTGCTGGGCGCTCTGAGTGCCCCGTGGCTGCAGCAGCAGGATCCGCTCCCGATTCAGCCCGGCGTCCCGCAGCCACGCCTGGGTGACGCTGGCCGGTGGTGCAATCAGCGTCAACCAGCGCGCATCCTGATCCTGGCTGAGCTCACGCAGGATCGGCGCCAACAGGTTCAAGCAGTTCCCGGCCGCGCCACGTAACGACAGCTCACTGAAGGCCTCGGGTTCGATACCCCAAGGCGATTCGATGACCTCCTTCAAGACTGGAACCAGCGGTTGGGCCATGAAAGCCTCGAACAGCGGAAGTTGTGTGTGCTGTGGGGTGTGAGGGAACTGCATAAAGCCTCCTTTAGCGGCGAATGACGCCGACGCTCAAGCCTTCGATGACCAGGTCCTGATCTTTCAGGTTCACTTCGATGGGGGCGAACTCGGGGTTTTCAGCGATCAGCCAGACTTTGCTGCCTTCGCGCTTGAAGCGCTTGACGGTGACTTCATCACCAAGGCGCGCCACCACGACCTGGCCATTGCGGGCTTCGCGAGTGGTGTGGACGGCCAGGAGGTCGCCGTCGAAGATGCCGATGTCCTTCATGCTCATGCCGTGCACACGAAGCAGGTAATCAGCCCGTGGATGGAAGAACGAAGGGTTGATGTTGCAGGACTCCTCGACGTGTTGCTGGGCGAGGATCGGAGCGCCGGCGGCGACCCGGCCAATGATCGGAAGGGTGGTTTCGTCGGCCTTGGCTTCGAAGCCGGGGATACGAATGCCGCGGGATGCACCCGGCGTCATTTCGATCGCGCCCTTGCGCGCCAGCGCCTTGAGGTGTTCTTCGGCCGCGTTGGGCGACTTGAAGCCCAGTTCCTGAGCGATTTCAGCGCGGGTCGGCGGGTAGCCGTTGTCTTCGAGGCAGCGTTTGATGAAGGCCAGAATCTCTGCTTGGCGTGGCGTCAGCTTTAGCATATTGATCGCTCTGTCTTTTTATACAGTGACTGGGATTATATACAGTGAACGCTACTTGGCAATCCTCCTTTTTTCCCGGGCCGCTGGACGGTCGGTCGTGTGGTTGCAGGCGACATGGCTACAGCCCGCGAAAGGTGTGGTTAAATACCTGACCGGGCGTTCGCAAAACGTCCCGGCAGGCTTGACAACCTCCAGGCTGCAAACGTATGTTTCAAACAAGTGTTTGTTAGGCGGAGTAGCCATGGCCCAGTCGGAAACCGTTGAACGCATTCTCGATGCTGCCGAACAATTGTTCGCGGAAAAAGGTTTCGCCGAAACCTCGTTGCGTCTGATCACCAGCAAGGCCGGTGTGAACCTGGCTGCGGTGAACTATCACTTCGGTTCGAAAAAAGCGTTGATCCAGGCGGTTTTCTCCAGGTTCCTCGGGCCTTTCTGCCTGAGCCTCGATCGCGAGCTGGAACGGCGCCAGGCCAAGCCGGACGTCAAGCCGACCCTGGAAGAGCTGCTGGAGATCCTGGTCGAGCAAGCCCTTGTCGTGCAACCGCGCAGCGGCAACGACCTTTCCATTTTCATGCGCCTGTTGGGCCTGGCCTTCAGCCAGAGCCAGGGGCACCTGCGCCGTTACCTGGAAGACATGTACGGCAAGGTATTCCGTCGCTACATGTTGCTGGTCAACGAGGCGGCGCCGCGCATTCCCCCTATCGAGCTGTTCTGGCGCGTGCACTTCATGCTCGGGGCTGCCGCGTTCAGCATGTCCGGCATCAAGGCGCTGCGGGCCATCGCCGAAACCGATTTCGGGGTGAACACGTCGATCGAGCAGGTGATGCGCCTGATGGTGCCGTTCCTGGCGGCTGGCATGCGTGCCGAAAGCGGCGTCACCGACGAAGCCATGGCCGCGGCACAGTTGCGTCCCAGAAGCAAAACCGCCCCGGCCCTGGCCAAGGCTTGAGCCCATGGGTGGGCGCAATAGCTTGCATCCGCTAAGCTAGTCGCCCATGTCGACCCTCGTCTCGAACCCGTTCCCTGTTTCCGTGCATTGCCACCAGCTACCGGGCCTCCTGCCCGGCGGCGCGGTCATGCCTGAGCCGGCGTACGGGTTCATCGTTATCAAGGAATTGTTATGACTGCTGGCCTGCAAGGCTCGTTGATGGTGGATGTCGCCGGTACCTGGCTGACGGCCGAAGATCGCCACCTGTTGCGTCAGCCCGAAGTGGGTGGCCTGATCATTTTTGCCCGCAATATCGAGCACCCACGCCAGGTGCGTGAGCTGAGCGCTTCGATTCGCGCCTTTCGTCCGGATCTCTTGCTGGCGGTCGACCAGGAAGGCGGGCGGGTCCAGCGCCTGCGGCAGGGGTTTGTGCGATTGCCGGCAATGCGCGCGATAGCCGACAACCCGAACGCCGAGTGCCTGGCCGAGCAGTGCGGCTGGATCATGGCCACTGAAGTGTTGGCGGTCGGTCTCGACTTGAGTTTCGCCCCGGTGCTGGACCTCGATTACCAGCGCAGCGCGGTGGTCGGCAGTCGCTCTTTCGAGGGTGATCCCGAGCGTGCGGCGCTGCTGGCCGGTGCCTTCATTCGTGGTATGAATGCGGCCGGCATGGCCGCCACGGGCAAGCATTTCCCGGGGCACGGCTGGGCCGAGGCCGATTCCCACGTGGCCATCCCCACGGATGAGCGCAGCCTCGAACAGATCCGTGCCAATGACCTGGTCCCGTTCGCCAGGCTGAGCAAGCAGCTCGCCGCCGTCATGCCGGCCCATGTCATCTACCCGAAGGTCGATGCCAGCCCGGCGGGTTTTTCCCGCCGGTGGCTGCAGGACATCCTGCGCGGTGAGCTGCAGTTCGATGGGGTGATTTTCAGTGACGACCTGTCGATGGCCGGCGCCCATGTCGTGGGTGATGCCGCCAGCCGCATCGAGGCGGCCTTGACGGCCGGTTGCGACATGGGTCTGGTCTGCAACGACCGTGCTGCTGCGGAGCTGGCGTTGAGCGCCGCCCAGCGCTTGAAGGTCACGCCTTCGGCGCGGATTGCCCGCATGCGCGGCCAGGCCTTTGCTTCCACCGAGTATCGTCAGGATCCGCGCTGGCTGGAGGCGCTCGGGGCGTTGAAAGCGGCCCAGTTGATCGATTGATCTGTGGCGATCTTCTGTGCCGCTATCGCGAGCAAGCTTTGCTCCCACAGCACAGATTGGGCTGATGAGCGCCGGACTTATGCGCTCCCGGCAGCCTCAGTAGATCAGCGCTTTTCGAGCTTGTCCGGCAACGGCGCGAACAGTGCCTCGATGTCGTCGCTCTGCAATTTCCAGTCTCCGGACACGCGTCCGTCCAGTACACCGGCCGCCAGGTCGGACTTTTCTTTTTGCAGCAGTTGGATCTTCTCTTCCACCGTGCCCCGGGCAATCAGCTTGTAGACGAACACCGGTTTTTCCTGGCCGATGCGGTAGGCGCGGTCGGTGGCCTGGTGTTCCGTGGCCGGATTCCACCATGGGTCGTAGTGGATCACGGTGTCGGCTTCGGTCAGGTTCAAACCTACACCGCCGGCCTTCAGGCTGATCAGAAAGATCTGACGCTTGCCACTCTGGAATTCCTTGACCGGCGTGCGTCGATCGCGGGTCTGGCCGGTCAGGATCGCGTAATCGACGCCGCGCTTCTTCAGTTCTTCCTCAATCAGCGCCAGCATCGATGTGAACTGGGAAAACAGCAGCACCCGGCGGCCTTCTTCGAACAGTTCGTCGAGCATTTCCATGAGGCTGTCGAGTTTGCCCGACAGGCTGCCTCGGGTGGGCAGGGCGGTGTCGTTGATCAGGCGCAGGTCGCAGCACACCTGGCGCAGCTTGAGCAGGGCTTCAAGGATGATGATCTGACTGCGGGCCACGCCTTTGCGGGTGATTTCGTCGCGGACTTTCTTGTCCATCGCCAGGCGCATGGTTTCGTACACGTCTCGCTGGGCGTCGCTGAGTTCGACCCAATGAATGATCTCGGTCTTGGGTGGCAACTCCGTTGCCACTTGCTCCTTGGTCCTGCGCAGCAGAAAGGGTTTTATCCGGCCGTTGAGGTGCTGGAGGCGGACGTCGCTGCCACGCTTTTCAATCGGTGCACGGTAATCGCGATTGAAGCTCTTGACGTCCCCCAGCCATCCCGGCAGCAGAAAATGAAACAGCGACCAGAGTTCGCCCAGGTGGTTTTCCAAAGGTGTGCCGGACAGGCACAGCCGTTGGCGGGCATCGAGCTCGCGAGCGGCCTGGGCGGCCTTGCTGGTAGGGTTCTTGATGTACTGGGCCTCATCGAGGATCAGTACGTGCAGGGGTTGTACCTTCAGGCGCTCGACGTCCTTGGGCAACAGGGCGTAGGTGGTGAGGACCAGGTCGTAGTCGCCCAGCCGTTCGAAATGCTTCTTGCGTCCGGCGCCATACAGCGCCAGGACTTTGAGCTGGGGCGTGAAGTGCGACGCTTCGTCGAGCCAGTTGGGAATCAGGCTGGTGGGCATCACCACCATGCAGGGGCGGTCGAGGCGTCCGGCGTTCTTTTCGCTGAGAATGTGCGCCAGGGTCTGTAGGGTCTTGCCCAAGCCCATGTCGTCCGCGAGGATGCCGCCGACTTCCAGTTGCCTGAGCGATTGCATCCAGCTCAGGCCTTCGAGTTGGTAGGGCCGCAGCGTCGCGTTCAAACCCTCGGGCGCGGTGCAGGTGTAATCGCGGATGTCCCGCAGGCGTTGGGCCAGGCCACGGATGTGTTCGCCGCCTTCCCAGCGCAAGGGCATGTCTTGCAGCGGATTGAGGCGCAACGCGTCCGCGCTGTTCAGGCGCAGTTTGGTGGTGCCGGGTTCATGCAGGTAAAACTCGCCGAGGGTGGCCAGTACCGGCTTCAGCCGGCCATAGGGCAGGGCGACTTGCTGCGGGCCGAACTCGGAGTTGGGGCGGTTCGGCAAAGTCACCAGGATGAGCTCGTCGTCACGCCGCCGGGCCAGGCGCTCGGGGTTGAACAGCTCGATGTGCGAGCGCATCAGGTTCAGCAGGATCGGCAGCAGGCTCAGGCGCTCGCCGTTGACGATGATCCCCAGTTCCAGGTCGAACCAGTCCCGTTCCGGGGCCTGCTCCACCGTGGCGTACCAATCGTCCACCGCCGTGAGATCGAAGCCGAAATCCTCGTCGATCTGCAACTCCCAGCCCTGGCTGCGCAGTTTGGGCAGGTCGTTGAGGGTGAAGGTCAGCCAGGCGCTGTCGTTGACCATCTCGTACAACTCGCCGGCGCTTTCCGGCAGGGCTTTGCTCTGCCGGGTCGCGACCTTGAAGCCGAGGATTCTTAGTTGCTCGCGGTAGGACTGTTCCACGTCCGTATGGCGTTTTATCCGCAGCGTCTGGGTTTCCTGGCGAATCAGTACGTCGGTGTTGCGCTGGCCACTGACGTATTCGTCCAGGTAGCTGAACGACAGGGCGGCGCGATGCTGGATATAGCGCTGCATCTTGCCGTTGCGCGGCTCGAACGCGCTGAACTCGATGCTCGCCAGCCACAGGCGCGGCACCGGTTGCACGTTGTCCACCAGCACCTGCGGTGGTGCCTTGGGGCTGCGGTTGTCCAGGACTGCCTGGAGTTTTTCCAGCAACAGTGCGTCCTTCTCAGCGGCCGGGTAGGCCAGGGTTTCCTGGACTTGCAGCAAGACCGCCGCGCAATGCTTGCAGTTGATACGCACCGGGCATGAGCAGGCGGCTTCGAGCAGGATCAAGCTGCCCTTGGCGGACTCTTTCAGGCGGATGGTCTGGCGGTAGACGCTGCCGCCAGAGCCTTCGCAACTGGCGACGATGGCGCTGTCGCCGGTCTCGACGATCCTGACACGGTTCTCCAGCGCATAGCGCCGCCCACGCTCCAGGCTCTGTTCCTTGAATCGATTGACCCAGGAAGGTGCCAGGGGTTTGCTCAGGGGCGAGGGCATAGGCGCGCCGATCAGTCCGGAATGACTTCAGGTGCCTGGCGTGGCGCAGGCGCGGTCAACGAGGTCATCTTGATCAGCAGGCCGAGGTGGCCGTTGTCGAGGAAGTTCAGCAGGCCGTTCTTGGTATGGCTTTGCTGTTTGAGGCGCTCGCTGGCGGTGACCAGGCCATTGGCGTCGATCTGGTTGATCCAGAAGTCGGCGTCCACGTCGGTGAAGCGGCCCAGCTTCAACGCCAGGGTGCCCTCGATGGGAAACTGGCCGAACCGTTCGGCGCCGTCGCTGATGGCGATCTTGCTGGGTTGTTCGCCCAGGGTTTGCTGCCAGGCCTTGTGCATCAGCACAGTGTATTGCCCGCTGGCGTTGAGTTTTTCCACGATATTGCCCAGCGCAGGCGTGCGCTGGGTGTCGGCGCCGAGGCGGTGCGCCCCGGCGTCCCAGTCTTCGGGCGCGGCGCGGCTGATGATCGCCGGCTCTGCGTTCTGGCGCACGAGAATCATTTCAACCTGATACAGGTCGTCGGCAGACGCCAGGGGCGCGACCAGGGCCGTCATCAAGGTCAGAGAGCGAAACAGGCGCATTTGGCGTCCTTCAAGCAGTGGTCGGGGCGAGGCGCTCGAACAGCGCCTCTACGGTATTGAAACGCTCTTGCGGGTTCTCCATGGGCACCATGAACTTGAACAGGGTGGCACCTTCGAACTTGTAGCGTTTGGGTTGGCCCTGGATCAACTTGATCAGCACCAGTGGGTCGACCGGCGTCTGGGCCTCGAACTCGATCCGGCCGCCGTTGGGGCCGCCGTCGACTTTCTTGATGCCCAGTTGTTCGGCCTTGAGCTTGAGCAGCGTCGTGCGCACCAGGTTCTTGGTCGGTTCCGGCAGCAGGCCGAAGCGGTCGATCATCTCCACTTGCAGGTCCTTGAGGCCTTCCTCGTCGGCGGCCGACGCGATGCGCTTGTAGAGGATCAGTCGCGCATGAACATCCGGCAAGTAGTCTTCCGGGATCAGCGCCGGCACCCGCAGGTTGATTTCCGGCCCGCCACCCAAGGGCTGGTCGAGGTTCGGTTGTTCGCCCTTGCGGATCGACTTGACCGCCCGTTCGAGCATTTCCATGTACAAGGTGAAGCCGACGGCCTGGATCTGGCCGCTCTGGCCATCGCCGAGCAACTCGCCGGCGCCACGGATCTCCAGGTCGTTGGTGGCCAGGACGAACCCGGCCCCCAGGTCCTGGGTGTTGGCGATGGCTTCCAGGCGCTTTTCCGCGTCCGGGGTGATCTGCTGGCGCGGCGGCGTCAACAGGTAGGCGTAGGCCTGGTGGTGGCTACGCCCGACCCGACCGCGCAACTGATGCAACTGGGCCAGCCCGAACTTGTCGGCGCGCTCGATGATGATGGTGTTGGCGCTCGGCACGTCGATGCCGGTCTCGATGATGGTCGAGGCAATCAGCACGTTGAAGCGCTTGTGGTAGAAGTCGCTCATCACCTGTTCGAGTTCGCGCTCGCGCATTTGTCCGTGGCCGATGGCGATACGGGCCTCCGGCACCAGCTCGGCCAGGTCGGCGGCGCATTTCTCGATGGTCTTGACGTCGTTGTGCAGGTAATAGACCTGGCCGCCGCGCAGCAGCTCGCGCAACAAGGCTTCCTTGACCGTGCTCTTGTTCTGCTCCATGACGAACGTGCGCACCGACAGGCGACGGGCCGGCGGCGTGGCGATGATCGACAGGTCGCGCATGCCCGACACCGCCATGTTCAACGTGCGCGGGATCGGCGTGGCGGTCAGGGTGAGGATGTCGACTTCGCTGCGCAGGGCCTTGAGCTGTTCTTTCTGGCGCACGCCAAAGCGGTGCTCCTCGTCGATGATCACCAGGCCCAGGTTCTTGATCTTCACGTCGTCCTGCAACAGCTTGTGCGTGCCAATGACGATGTCGATCTTGCCCTCGGCCAGATCGGCCACGGCGGCGTTCACTTCCTTGGCGGATTTGAAGCGGCTCATCACTTCCACGGTCACCGGCCAGTCGGCGAAGCGGTCCCGGAAGCTGTTGTAGTGCTGTTGGGCGAGCAGGGTGGTCGGCACCAGGATGGCCACCTGCTTGCCGCTGTGCACGGCAATGAACGCCGCGCGCATCGCCACTTCGGTCTTGCCGAAGCCGACGTCGCCGCACACCAACCGATCCATTGGCTTGGGCGCGAGCATGTCGGCGCGCACGGCTTCGATGGCGCTCTGCTGGTCGACGGTTTCCTCGAAGGGGAAACCGGCGCTGAAGGTTTCGTAGTCGGCTTTCGGGTCGGCGAAGGCGTGGCCCTCGCGGGCTGCGCGGCGGGCGTAGATGTCGAGCAGTTCGGCCGCCACGTCACGCACTTGTTCTGCGGCCTTGCGCTTGGCTTTCTGCCAGGTTTCCGAGCCCAGGCGATGCAGCGGGGCCAAGGCGTCGTCGCTGCCGGTGTAGCGGGCGATCAGGTGCAGGTTGGCCACCGGCACGTAGAGCTTGGCGCCTTCGGCGTATTCCAGGGTCAGGAATTCGGCGGTCTGGCTGTCGACTTCCAGCGTGGCCAGGCCCAGGTAGCGGCCCACGCCGTGGTCGATGTGCACCACGGGCGCGCCTTCGCGCAATTCGGTGAGGTTCTTGATGACGGCGTCATTGGCGGCGTCGGCGCGTTTTTCCCGTCTACGACGCTGCATGACGCGCTGGCCGAACAACGGACTTTCGGCCACCAGCGCCAGGGCTGGGTCATTCAGGACCAGGCCGTCGTTGAGCGGTGCGATGGTGATCGCCAGGCGATCCTTGCCGCTGACGAAATCCGGCCAGCTGTCCACCGCCTTCGGTCGCAGCTTCAGTCGCTCCAGCAGTTCCAACAGCACTTCGCGACGGCCGGCGGATTCGGCGGTGAACAACACGCGGCCAGGGAACCCGTCGAGGAAGCCGGCCAGTGCCGCCAGTGGTTGCGTGGCCTTGGCTTCGATCGCCAGGTCCGGCAGGGCCTGGGCCGGGAAGCGTTCGCGACCGACACCGGGTTCCACATCTTGCTGGCTGGCCACGACTCGCGGCCAGTTCTTGAGGCGGGCGAAGCAGTCTTCCACCGGCAGGAACAGCTCGGCCGGCGGCAACAGCGGCCGGGAAGGGTCGATGCGGCGCTCTTCGTAGCGGTTGCGCACGTCGTTCCAGAAGTTTTCCGCGGCCTGTTCGATGCCCGGCAGGGAAAACACCTGGGTGTCCTGGGGCAGGTAGTCGAACAGGGTGGAGGTGTCTTCGAAGAACAGGGGCAGGTAGTATTCGATACCGGCGGGCGTGATGCCGCTGCTCAGGTCCTGGAAGATCGGGCAGCGCCGGAAATCCACATCGAAGCGCTCGCGAAACCGCGCCTTGAAGCGGGTCACGGCCTCTTTTTGCAGGGGGAATTCCTTGGCCGGCAACAGGCGGACCGACGGGACCTTGTCGATGGAGCGCTGGTTTTCCGGGTCGAAGGTGCGCAAGGTCTCGATTTCATCATCGAACAGGTCGATGCGATAGGGCAACTTGCTGCCCATCGGGAACAGGTCGATCAGCGCCCCGCGTACCGCGAATTCGCCATGCTCGTACACCGTGTCGACGCAGCGATAGCCGCTGGCTTCCAGGCGGGTGCGCGTTTGCTCGACATCGAGTTTCTGGCCGACGTCCAGCACCAGGCTGCTGCCAAGCAGGAACTGGGTGGGCGCCAGGCGATGTAGGGCCGTGGTAATCGGCACTACCAAAACGCCATGACTGAGCTCCGGCAGCCTGTAAAGGCTGGCGATTCGCTGGGAGATGATGTCCTGGTGGGGCGAGAACAGGTCGTAGGGCAGGGTTTCCCAGTCGGGGAAATGCAAGACCGGCAGGTCCGGCGCGAAGAACCCCAGTTCCTGTTCCAGACGCTCGGCGCTTTGGCTGTCGGCCGTCAGCAGCAGGGTGAAGCGCTTGGCAGCGCTGGCCGCCTCGGCGATGGCCAGGCTCAGGGCGGCACCGGGCAGATTGCCCCAGTGCTGTTTACCTGCCGCGGCAGGGAGATGCGGAAGACGCAGAACGGGCACGGAAGATTGAGCTCCAGCGTTGCGACAAAGTCGACAATTGTAGCGGGGGAAGGGGGCTGCTGTCAGTCGCAGACTGCCCAGGTGGGCAGGAAAAGCCACGGTGCGACAGGCGCGCATTGCTCAGTCGCGGACTCGGCGGCATAATGTAGCCCCTTTTTTCTGTCCCTACATGTGGAAGGTTACCGTGACTCAGAAGCCCGACCAGTGTCTTGGTGAATGGATTGATCGTGAAGCACTCGCTGAAGCGATGATCCCTCTCATCGGTCAGCTCTACCGCAATAACAACGTGGTGAGCTCGATCTATGGCCGCAGCCTGATCAACCAGTCTGTCATCGCGATCCTCAAAGCCCATCGCTTTGCTCGCCACCGTTCTTCCGACGACAGCGAACTCTCCGTCCACGAAACATTCCCTCTGCTCAAGGCCATGAGCGAGCTCAAGCTCGGCGCGGCTTCGGTAGACCTGGGCAAGTTGGCGTTCAAATTCCGTAGCGAAGGCAATGGCCGCACCGCCGAGCAATTCGTTCGCGAAGAGCTGGCCGATGTGGTGGGCCAGCAGAACGTTGCCGCGCGTAAAGGCACCGACGTGGTCCTGTACGGCTTCGGTCGTATCGGCCGCCTGCTGGCGCGCATCCTGATCGAGAAAACCGGTGGTGGCGACGGCCTGCGCCTGCGCGCCATCGTGGTGCGCAAAGGCGCCGAGAACGACCTGACCAAGCGTGCCAGCCTGCTGCGCCGCGATTCGGTCCACGGCTCGTTCAACGGCACCATCGTCATCGACGAAGAAAACAACACCATCACCGCCAACGGTAACCTGATCCAGGTGATCTACGCGAAGAGCCCGACCGAGGTGGACTACACCCAGTACGGCATCAAGAACGCCCTGCTGGTGGACAACACCGGCGTATGGCGTGACGCCGATGGCCTGGGCCAGCACCTGACCTGCCCGGGTATCGACCGCGTCGTGCTGACCGCGCCTGGCAAGGGTAAGCTGAAGAACATCGTCCACGGCATCAACCACGGCGAAATCACCGCTGACGACAAGATCGTCTCCGCGGCCTCCTGCACCACCAACGCCATCGTGCCGGTGCTCAAGGCTGTGAACGACAAGTTCGGCATCGTCAACGGCCACGTTGAAACGGTTCACTCGTACACCAACGACCAGAACCTGATCGACAACTTCCACAAGGGCGACCGTCGTGGTCGCAGCGCCGCGCTGAACATGGTGATCACCGAGACCGGTGCCGCTACCGCTGCTGCCAAGGCGCTGCCTGAGCTGGCTGGCAAGCTGACCGGCAACGCGATCCGTGTTCCAACGCCGAACGTGTCGATGGCTATCCTCAACCTGAACCTTGAGAAGGCCGCCACTCGCGAAGAAATGAACGAGTACCTGCGCTACATGGCGCTGCACTCGGACCTGCACAAGCAGATCGACTTCGTCAGCTCGCAGGAAGTGGTTTCCACCGACTTCGTGGGCTCGCGCCACGCCGGTGTGGTCGACGCCGAAGCCACCATCAGCCAAGACAACCGCGTTGTTCTGTACGTCTGGTACGACAACGAGTTCGGTTACAGCTGCCAGGTGGTTCGCGTGATGGAAGACATGGCCGGTGTAAACCCGCCAGCGTTCCCGCGCTAAGCTTCATCTGGACATGAAAACGCCCCGACTTGTCGGGGCGTTTTTTTGTCTGGGGTTTTTGGGGTGCCTGGGCTTGCTCCGGGCGGCGTTCCGACGATGGCAATCTATCAGGCGCCGCCCACCATCGAAGCCTGCGCCGTGCGCAGCGCATGCCGATTACCCCTGAACAACACCAAGGTCGCAATCAAACCCAGCACTGCCGCGCCACTGAGCCAGATCCCTGGTGCTGCCTTGTTGTCCAGCACATGGATCAGGTAGGTACAGGCGGCCGGGGTAAACCCGCCGAAGGTCGCCGTTGCCAGGCTGTAGGCCAGGGAGAAACCGGTGGTGCGCACCTGGACTGGCATGATTTCCGTCAAGGCCACCACCATGGCACCGTTGTACGATCCGTACAGGAACGACAGCCACAGCTCGACGATCAGCAAATGGCTGAAGCTGGGGCTCGTCACCAGCCAGGACAGCGCCGGGTAGGCGGTCAGGATTGCCAGGACGGTCGCAGCGAGCAGTAGGGGTTTACGTCCGATCTTGTCTGAAAATGCCCCCATCACCGGCAGCCAGAAGAAATTCGACAAGCCGATGCACACGGTGACCAGCAAGGCGTCCAGGTCCGACAGGTTCAATTCGGCTTTGCCGAATGTCGGTGTGTAGGCGGTGATCAGATAGAAAGACACCGTGGTCATCACCACCAGCGCCATGCCGGCCAAGACGATGCCGAAGTTCTGACCAATGGAGCGGATAATTTCCGGCAGGCTAGGGCGATGTTTTCTCGCCTGGAACTCAGGTGTTTCTTCCAGTGAACGACGGATCACGAAAATCGCCGGGACGATCATGCAGCCCACCAGGAACGGTACGCGCCAACCCCAGTCGCCCATCTGCTGCGGGTTCAGCCAATGATTGAGGCCAACCCCCAGCAGACCGGCAAACACCACGGCAGCCTGCTGGCTGGCGGATTGCCAACTGACAAAGAAACCCTTGCGCCCAGGTGTGGAGATTTCCGCCAGGTACACCGACACGCCGCCCAGTTCCACCCCGGCGGAGAAACCTTGCAGCAATCGACCCAGCAGCACCAGCAGGGGCGCGGCCACGCCGAGGACGGCATAGCCCGGTACGCAGGCGATCAGGATGGTGCCCATGGCCATCAGCGCCAGGGTGATGATCAAGCCTTTGCGACGGCCGTGGCGGTCAATGTAGGCACCGAGGAAAATCGCTCCGAGGGGGCGCATCAGGAACCCGGCACCAAACGTGGCCAGGGACAGCATCAGCGAGGCGAACGCACTGTCGGTGGGGAAGAACGTCTTGGCAATGGCCGTGGCATAGAAGCCGTAGACCATGAAGTCGAACATCTCCAGGAAATTGCCGCTGACAACGCGAAAAATCGCCTTGCCATTGCTCGTAGGGGAAGACATGTGTGGGTACTCACTCTGGCAAATCTTGTATGAAAGCGCCGCACCTGTGGGGCTTGTGGGAGCCTTGATGGGGTCCTGGGAACCTGTGGGAGCAAAGCTTGCTCGCGATTCAGTCGATGCGGTCTAACTGCCAGTCCGCGTCATCGTTCGTCGCGAGCAAGCTTTGCTCCCGCAGGCTGCCACAAGGCTTCCGCCGGTCCCGGCAGGTTTTTGCGTGCGCTGAAGTTCATAATGGCTGGCGCGGTTTTGAGGGGGGATGAAGATTTGTTAACTGGACGATGGATTGGGCTTGTGGTGCTGGCCGGCATGTTGTCCGGCTGTGGCGACACCCTGGAGCGCTTCGACGGCCCGACCATGGGCAGTCATTATTCGATTCAGTACGTCAGACATTCCGCCGGACCCGGTCCGAACGCCGTGCAGACCGAGGTGCAAAGCATCCTTGCCGAAGTCGATAGGCAATTTTCAACCTATCGCAGTGACTCGGACATCGAGCGTTTCAACGCACTGCCAGCCAACAGTTGCCAGGTCATGCCGGGGCCGGTCCTGGAATTGGTCCGTGTGGGCGAGCAGTTGTCGGTCCAAAGCGATGGCTCCTACGACCTGACGGTGGAACCGCTGTTGAACCTGTGGGGGTTTGGCCCGCAATCGCGGGACGAAAAGGTACCGGATGCCGAGGCCTTGGCCCTGGTGCGCCAACGCGTGGGTCATGCTCATTTGCGCATCGAGGGGGACCGGCTGTGCAAGGATGCCGCAGTGGAAGTCGACTTCAACAGCATCGCCGCAGGCTACGCCGTCGATCGCATCGCCGCCCGGCTCCAGGCCCTGGGCATCGACAGTTACCTGGCCGAAGCCACTGGCGAGCTCAAGGCCGTCGGGCGCAAACCCGATGGCTCGCCCTGGCGTGTCGCCCTGGAAGAACCCCGGGACGACCGGCAGGTGGCCGAACGGGTCATCGAGGTCAACGGCTACGGGGTCTCGACGTCGGGCGACTACCGTAAATATTTCGAGCAGGGCGGTCAGCGCTATTCCCACACCTTCGATGCGCGCACGGGTACGCCGGTCCTGCACAACCTGGCGTCAGTCACAGTGATTCATCCTTCGGCGTTGATGGCCGATGGACTGTCGACGCTGTTGCTGATTCTCGGCCCTGAACGGGGTTGGGACTATGCCGAAAAGCATGGTATCGGGGTGTTTTTCGTGCTGCGGGACAAGGACCGTTTCCTCGTTCGCACCAATGAGGCATTTGAACGGATGGTCCAGGGCTCGCCACAATGATTCAAGCAAACTGAAGTGAATGGTATTGCAACGCTGACAGCGTTATGAAAGCTGACCTGTGGCGAAATAGCGCAGGCAAAACTAGCCTACGACGCGACCAAGGGGTAATGTGCGCGGCGTTGACGCTTCTATAGACTGTGGCCGGGCTCGTGAACCGGCCCCAAATTGTTCCTTCATGCCGGGAATCGGCGTGATTTAGCCGTCGGTGCCGCTGTGGTGCCACGGCCTGTTCTGAGGAGTACGCATGGCTGTCTACAACTACGACGTGGTGGTACTGGGCTCCGGCCCGGCGGGTGAAGGCGCGGCAATGAATGCCGCCAAGGCTGGGCGCAAGGTGGCGATGGTCGACAGCCGCCGACAAGTCGGCGGTAACTGCACCCACTTGGGCACCATCCCGTCCAAGGCCCTGCGTCACTCCGTACGGCAGATCATGCAGTTCAACACCAACCCGATGTTCCGGGCCATCGGTGAACCGCGCTGGTTCTCCTTCCCGGACGTGCTCAAGAGCGCCGAGAAGGTGATCGCCAAGCAAGTGGCCTCGCGTACCGGCTACTATGCTCGCAACCGCGTCGATGTGTTCTTCGGCACCGGCAGCTTCGCCGACGAGCAAACCGTGGAAGTGGTCTGTGGCAATGGCGTGGTCGAGAAACTGGTGGCCAAGCACATCATCATCGCCACCGGCTCGCGCCCATATCGTCCGGCCGACATCGATTTCAACCATGCGCGTATCTACGATAGCGACACCATCCTGAGCCTGGGCCACACCCCGCGCAAACTCATCGTCTACGGTGCCGGCGTGATCGGCTGCGAATACGCCTCGATCTTCAGTGGCCTGGGTGTATTGGTGGAGCTGGTGGATAACCGTGGCCAGCTGTTGAGCTTCCTGGACTCGGAAATTTCCCAGGCCCTGAGCTATCACTTCAGCAACAACAACATCACCGTGCGTCACAACGAAGACTACGACCGCGTCGAAGGCGTGGACAACGGCGTGATCCTGCACCTCAAGTCCGGCAAGAAGATCAAGGCCGACGCCTTGCTCTGGTGCAACGGCCGTACCGGCAACACCGACACCCTGGGCATGGAAAACATCGGCGTGAAGGTCAACAGCCGTGGCCAGATCGAAGTCGACGAGAACTACCGCACCTGCGTGCCGAACATCTACGGCGCCGGTGACGTGATCGGCTGGCCGAGCCTGGCCAGTGCCGCCCACGACCAGGGCCGCTCGGCCGCCGGCAGCATCGTCGACAATGGCAGCTGGCGTTTCGTCAACGATGTGCCGACCGGTATCTACACCATTCCGGAGATCAGCTCGATCGGCAAGAACGAGCAGGAGCTGACCCAGGCCAAGGTGCCTTATGAAGTGGGCAAGGCCTTCTTCAAGGGCATGGCGCGGGCGCAGATCGCCGGCGAGCCGCAGGGCATGCTGAAGATCCTGTTCCACCGCGAGACCCTGGAAGTGCTGGGCGTGCACTGCTTCGGCTACCAGGCCTCGGAGATCGTGCACATCGGCCAGGCGATCATGAACCAGTCGGGCGAGGCGAACACGCTGAAGTACTTCGTCAACACCACGTTCAACTACCCGACCATGGCCGAAGCCTATCGGGTAGCGGCCTACGACGGGCTCAACCGGCTTTTTTGAGCGGCTCCGGCCGGTGGCCTGAGCCGGCCGGGGAGACCGATTTCAGCCTTTCTCAAGCGTGGCAATGGCCAAACCGGGAAAGTCTGTAATCAGGCTGTCAGCGCCAAAATCGGCGAGCCTGCGCATCAGCGCGGGCTCGTTGACCGTCCACACCGACACATGCAGCCCTTGGCGCTGCGCCTTGATCAGGCGTTCCGGCGTGCACAGGGTCCAGTTCAACGCCAGAATCTCGCAGCCATAGCTCTGGGCGACCTTCAACGGGTCGAGCCAGGCGTATTCGGCCACCAGGCCGCGGGAGATGTCCGGGGTCAGTTCCTGGGCCGCCTTGAGCACTTCCCGCGAGCTGGAGGTGATGGTGATTCTGTCCAGTAGCCCGAAACGCTGGGCCATTTCGCGGATCCCCAGCACCGTGGCAGTGGCGCGGGTGCGCGAGGCGCTCTTGACCTCCAGTTGCCAATGCTCGAAATCGCATTTCTCGAACAGCTCTTCCAGGCGCGGGATCGGGCACGGCTTGATCCAGCCCGGGCCACCTTTGCGCGCGTCGTAGGTCACCAGTTCGGCGGCGGTGTGCTCGACCACCTTGCCGCGACGGTCGGTGGTGCGCTTGAGCGTCGGGTCATGGATGACCATCAGCTCGCCGTCCATGGACAGGTGCAGATCCAGTTCGCAGCGGCGTACGCCGTGCTTGAGGCATTCCTGAAAACCGGTCAGGGTGTTTTCCGGCGCTTCGCCCTTGGCGCCGCGGTGGCCATAAATGAGGGTCACGGTTGTTCCTTATTGATACCTGATTCGTTCTGTTCCCGGGCCAGGCGCCGTTCCTGCGCCTGTTTCTGCAAGATGTAGCGAGCCAGCAGCTGGCGCTGGGCGTCGGTGGGGCGTTCGAACTCGGTGCCCACGTCGTAGCCCTTGCCCTTGGGGTCGCAATGGGTCACCCGCGCGCGCAGCAACAACCCGAGGGCTTGCGGCATCAGCACCAGCTTGATCGACAGGTGCGTGCCGACGGCGATGGGCGTGGGGGATTGGAAGTCGATGCCGCCTTCGGAAATGATCACCGGCTGCGGCTCGCCGATTTCGCCGAGCACCGTCAGGGCGATGACCTGGCTGAGCAGGTCGAGGCGTTTGTTCATGGCCTTGAGGTAGGCGGCGATGCTGCGCTCGCGCTCGCTGATCTGGCGCAGAAGGTGTTGCGATTCGAATTCGCTCAGGTGCAATTCACTGAGCAGGTTGAACAATGGCGACGCATCCTGCAACACTTCCTGGCCGGCGGCTTCAGGAATGGAGAGGGGCCGAATTTCCAGTGCGATCGTGTCCTCGATACGGTAGTATTCGCGGCGATCTTCTTCATCTAATGTCGACATGGCGAACCCATGGTAGCGGCGGTGGTCTGAGTGTAAAGCTGGTTTGTGACCCCCGCCACAAGGACGTTCCTTTTCCCTCCGAACAAGCCCCGACATGTTCAGACCTCTCTTCGTATTTATCGGCACGCGTTATACCCGTGCAAAACGCCGCAATCATTTCGTATCGTTCATTTCCCTGACGTCCATCATCGGGCTGGCCCTTGGCGTGGTCGTGATGATCGTCGTGCTGTCGGTGATGAATGGCTTCGACCATGAGATGCGCACCCGCGTGCTGGGCATGGTGCCCCACGCTACCGTCGAATCCGGCGAAGCCATCAGCGATTGGCCGAGCCTGGCCGCCAAGGTCAAGCAGAACCCGCAGGTGCTGGCTGTCGCGCCCTTCACCCAGATGCAGGGGCTGCTGACCAACAATGGCAAGGTCTCCAAGGTGTTGCTCAACGGTATCGACCCTGCGTTGGAACGGCAGGTCTCGATCATCGATAACTTCATGCAGCAGGGCAAACTCGACGACCTCGCGCCCGGCAGTTTCGGCATTGTCATCGGCGACAAGGCCGCCACCAAGCTGGGTGTGGCCATTGGCGACAAGCTGACGTTCGTCGCGCCGGAAGTCACCGTGACCCCGGGAGGGGTGTTCCCCCGCATGAAACGCTTTACCGTGGTCGGCATCTTCCATGTCGGTGCCGGCGAGCTGGACGGTTACCTGGGGGTCACCAACCTCCAGGACCTGGCGCGCCTGCATCGCTGGAAGCCGGACCAGGTCCAGGGCCTGCGCTTGAAGTTCGACGATTTGTTCCAGGCTCCGCGTGCGGCGTGGAGCATCGCCCAGCAACTCGGCGAGGACCGTTATTACGCCCGGGACTGGACCCGCACCCACGGCAACCTGTACCAGGCGATTCGCATGGAAAAAGCCATGATCGGCCTGTTGCTGCTGCTGATCGTGGCCGTTGCGGCGTTCAACATCATCTCCACGCTGGTGATGGTGGTGAACGACAAGAAAGGCGATATCGCCATCTTGCGTACCCTGGGCGCCACGCCGGGGCAGATCATGCGGATCTTCATGGTCCAGGGCACTGTCATCGGCGTGATCGGCACGTTCGTCGGCGCCCTGGTCGGCATGTTCGCCGCCTTGAATGTTAGCGCCGCGATCGCCGCACTCGAAGGCCTGATCGGGCACAAGTTTCTCAACGCCGACGTGTATTTCATCGACTACCTGCCGTCGCAGTTGCAGGCCGATGACGTGTTGATGGTCTGCGGCGCCGCGTTGGTCCTGAGTTTCCTCGCCACCCTGTATCCAGCCTGGCGTGCCGCGCGCACCCAGCCTGCGGAGGCGTTACGTTATGAGTGAGTCGGGCATGAGTGAAAAAGCAATCTTGAGCTGCCGCAACCTGGGCAAATCCTACGAGGAAGGCCCGGAGTCGGTGGTGGTGTTGTCGGGCCTGCAACTGGAGTTGCACCCTGGCGAGCGCGTGGCGATTGTCGGCACCTCCGGGTCGGGCAAGAGTACCTTGCTCAACCTGCTGGGTGGTCTCGACACGCCGACTTCCGGCAGCGTCTGGCTGGCGGGCGAGGAACTCTCGGCGCTGAACGAGAAAGGTCGCGGCCTGTTGCGCAATCGTGCCCTGGGCTTCGTCTATCAGTTCCACCACCTGCTGCCCGAGTTCACCGCGCTGGAAAACGTCTGCATGCCACTGTTGATCGGCCGCACGGCCATTCCAGAAGCCCGTCAGCGGGCCACGGCGTTGCTGGAGCGAGTAGGGCTGGGGCATCGCCTGGAGCACAAGCCCGCCGAACTGTCCGGTGGCGAACGCCAGCGCGTGGCGATTGCCCGTGCCCTGGTCAACAAGCCAGGCCTGGTGATGCTCGACGAGCCGACCGGCAACCTCGATTCCCACACCGCCCAGGGTATCCAGGACCTGATGCTCGAACTCAGTACGTCGATGCGCACCGCGTTCCTGGTGGTGACCCACGACATGAACCTGGCCCGCCAGATGGACCGCGTCCTGCACTTGCAGGAAGGTTGCCTGACGCCCATCTGACCGACCGAAACCCGGCGCTGGATGCCCGCGCCGGGTCTTTTATTTTTATACGGTGCCCCGCGAATGTTCAGACCGTTATCGATCTTTATCGGCACGCGCTACACCCGCGCCAAGCGGCGCAATCGCTTCGTCTCGTTCATCTCCATGACCTCGATGATCGGCCTCGCCCTGGGTGTGCTGGCGATGATCGTGGTGCTGTCGGTGATGAACGGCTTCCAGCGCGAAATGAGCTCGCGCATCCTCGGCATGGTGCCTCACGCCACGATCGTCGGTGTCAACCCGATCGACGACTGGCAGCCAGTGGCCGCCGCTGCTCTGAAGAATCCCGAAGTGACCGCCGCCGTGCCGTTTACCGAAATGGAAGGCATGCTGAGCTATAAAGGCTCGATGCAGCCGATACAGATCAGCGGCGTCGACCCGGCCCAGGAAGGCAAGGTTTCCATTGTGGCCCAACACATCGTCCAGGGCCGTCTCGACGCGTTGAAACCGGGCGAGTTTGGCGTGGTGATCGGTGAAATCACCGCGCGCCGCTTCCGGCTGAATGTCGGCGACAAGCTGACCCTGATCGTGCCGGAGATCAGCAACGCGCCCGGCGGCATCACGCCACGGATGCAGCGGCTCAATGTGGTTGGCGTGTTCAAGGTCGGCGCCGAGCTGGATGGCTCCATGGCCCTGATTCACCTGGCCGACGCCGCGCAGATGCAGCATTGGCAGCCGAACCAGGTGCAAAGCGTGCGCCTGGCTGTGAAAGACCTGTACGCCGCTCCAAAGGTTTCCGGCGATATCGCCACGGGCCTCGGCGCCGGCTACAAGGCCGACGACTGGACCCACACCCAGGGCAGCCTGTTCAGCGCCATGAAAATGGAAAAGACCATGATCGGCTTGTTGCTGCTGATGATCGTGGCCGTGGCGGCGTTCAACATCATTGCCACGCTGATCATGGTGGTGAACGACAAGGGTGCCGACATCGCGATCCTGCGCACCATCGGCGCCACGCCGCGGCAGATCATGGCGATCTTCATGGTCCAGGGCACGGTGATCGGTATTGTCGGCACGCTCATCGGCGGCGTGCTGGGGGTGATCGCAGCGCTGAACGTCAGTGAACTGGTGGGCTGGCTGGAGCGCGTCAGCGGCCAGCACATCTTCAGTTCCGACGTGTATTTCGTCAGCAACCTGCCCTCGGAGCTGCAGCGCGGGGATGTGATGCTGATCTGCTCCGCCGGCTTCATCCTGAGCTTCCTCGCCACCGTTTACCCTGCGTGGCGAGCGGCGAAGATCGAACCGGCGCAGGCGTTGCGGTATTCCTGAGGTTGCGCATAGCTGATGGCCAGCAAGGTTTACTGAATCACTGCAAAGCCCTTTGTGGGAGCAAGGCTTGCCCGCGATGCAGGCGACGCCGTCTCCGAAGAAACGAGGCGTCTGCATCGCGGGCAAGCCTTGCTCCCACAAATAGTTCCCTCACCACAGGGTTGTGTCAGGCCTGGACTGCCTTTGGCAACTCGATCAGAAATCGCGTCCAGCCATCGGCCGATTCACAACGGATCTGCCCGCCATGGGCGCGGATGATCGAACGGGTGATGGCCAACCCCAGCCCGGCGTGTTCGCTGCTGCCTTCCCGGCGGGCCGGGTCGGCGCGGTAGAAGCGGTCGAACAGGCGCGGCAACAAGGTCTCTGCAATGCCCTCGCCGCTGTTCTCCACGCTCATATTCAGCCCCTGCGCCCCGTCGCTAATTCGCACCCGCACTTCGCCGCCGCCCGGAGTGAAGCGCAGGGCATTGTCCAGCAAGTTGGACAGGGCCCGGCGCAGCATGTTGCGGTCTGCGTCGATGTGGCCGTCGCCGTCGCGGTGCAAGCGAACCCCGGCGTCTTCGGCCAATGGAGCAAAAAACTCGAGCAACGCGTCCACTTCCTGCGCTATTTCCAGCGGTTCGCGGTTGGGCATCAGCAGGCCGTGGTCGGCCTTGGCCAGGTACAGCATGTCGTTGACCAGTTGCGCCATCCATTGCAGCTCTTCGAGATTGCTGTGCAGGGCTTCGCGGTACTCCTCCAGCGAGCGCTCCCGGGTGAGGGTGACCTGGGTGTGGGTCAGCAGGTTCGACAGCGGGGTGCGCAGTTCATGGGCAATGTCGGCCGAGAAGGCCGAGAGCCGCTGAAATGCGTCGTCGAGGCGTCCGAGCATGGCGTTGATGCTGCGGGCCAGTTCCGCCAGTTCGGCGGGCATCTGCGCTTCGGGCAGGCGGGCGTTCAGCGAACGGGCCGAGACGTTGCCGGCGATGGCGCCCATGCGGCGCAAGGGACGCAAGCCGCGTCGGGCGGCCCAGGCGCCGAGCAGGGCGGTGCTCAGGGCCGAGAGGCCGACGGTCAGCCAGATCAGGCGCTGCATGCGTTGCAGGAAGTGTTGATGATGGGTGATGTCCAGCAGCAGCGTCAGTTGCGGTGAGTCCGGACGGTCGGGGTACAGCGGCGCGTTCAACACGCGGTAATCGGTGTCGGCGTCGTTGAGAGTCGACAGGCCAGGACGCTCGGGCAGTTGCGCCGGAATCCGAACCGAGCTGTCATACCAGCGCACGCCGTCGCTGCCTTTGATGCGCAGCGCC
Organism: Pseudomonas sp. FG6; assembly: GCF_057809015.1. Classification (NCBI taxonomy): domain Bacteria; kingdom Pseudomonadati; phylum Pseudomonadota; class Gammaproteobacteria; order Pseudomonadales; family Pseudomonadaceae; genus Pseudomonas; species Pseudomonas sp. FG6. Next base: position 132,423 of record NZ_JBMDJD010000007.1, on the reverse strand, counting down.
AGGTCGGCCTGCCGGCTCAGTTCATCTTCCAGGCGGCCCTGGGCCTGTTCGGCGTCGAGGTCTTGTAAGGCGCGGCGCAGGCCGATCAGCTTGCCTTCCAGCAGTTGCTGGTCCAGCTCGATGAAGTGCGCTTCACTGCCACGGCTGAACAGCACCCCGGCAAACAGCGACACCACCGCCGTGCAGGCGGCGAACAACAGCGCCAGACGGCTGCTCAGTGACCAGCGGCCTTTCACAGGCTGCGCTCTTCAAGCACATACCCCATGCCGCGCACGGTATGGATGAGCTTGCTGGGGAATTCATCATCGATCTTCAGTCGCAGGCGCCGGATAGCGACTTCGATGACGTTGGTGTCGCTGTCGAAATTCATGTCCCAGACCTGGGAGGCGATCAGCGACTTGGGCAGGACTTCGCCCTGGCGGCGCAGGAGCATTTCCAGCAAGGCGAACTCCTTGGCGGTGAGGTCGATGCGCCGGCCGCTGCGTTCGACGCGGCGGCGGATCAGGTCCAGGCGCAGGTCGGCCAGTTGCAGGCTGGTTTCCTGGGGCGTCGAGCTGCCCCTGCGCAACAAGCTGCGCACCCGGGCCAGCAGCTCGGAAAAGGCGAAGGGCTTGACCAGGTAATCGTCCGCGCCCAACTCCAGGCCGTGGACCCGATCCTGCACGGCATCGCGGGCGGTGAGAAACAGCACGGGCGTATCCAGCCCGGCCGCGCGGACCGCTTGCAGGATCTGCCAGCCGTCGCGCCCGGGCAACATCACGTCGAGGATGAGCAGGGCATAGTCGCCACTCAAGGCCATTTGCTGGCCGGTGATGCCATCGGCCACCAGGTCGGCGTTGAACCCGGCTTCGCCCAGGCCCTGGCGCAGGTACTGGCCGGTTTTGGTTTGGTCTTCGACGATCAGCAATTTCATGGGCGGCTCAAAGGCAGGGTTTGGACGTGGGCGTTATACCGTGGCCGGTGCGACGGTGGCGCAACCTGACAAAGTTGTAATCCAACTGTCAGCCGGTTGGCAGGGGTACAAGGATAGAGTGTCCCACAGGCTGAATCTTATCCGCTTGGAGTATGAACATGTCGATGGGTAAACGTTTGATCCTGGCCGCTTGTGCGCTGGCCCTCAGTGCGCCTTCCTGGGCATCGCCCGGTCATTTCGATTTCGGCGAACCGGCCCCGGCCGGCAAGGCCAGTCGCAGCATCAATGTGGTGATGGGCGACATGACGTTCGACCCGGGCACGCTCGATATCAAGGCCGGGGAAACCGTGCGGTTCGTGCTGGTCAACAAAGGCCAGTTGCTGCACGAGTTCAATCTGGGCAATGCGGCCATGCACGCCGAGCACCAGCAGGAAATGCTGAAGATGCAACAGAGCGGACAACTGACCCCGACCGCGATGAAGCCGGGAATGGGGCATGGCAGCATGAACCATGACGCGATGGGCGCAGGCTCCATGGACCATGCGGCCATGGCTCAAGGCTCCATGGGGCATGCCTCCAAGGACCAGGGCCAGGCCGGCATGCGTCACGACGACCCCAACAGCGTGCTGGTCGAGCCGGGCAAGACCGCCGAGTTGACCTGGACCTTCACCAAGGCCACGCGACTGGAGTTCGCCTGCAATGTGCCCGGTCACTACCAGGCCGGGATGAAGGGTGACCTGACCGTCAGACAGTAAGCACTCAAAGGCGGCGGCAAAGGCTGATAGAATCCGCTGAATCTTCAGTCAGGTTTCCGTCATGCATCCCGCAGCCGAACATTCGCCGCTGGGCAAATCCAGCGAATACATCGCCACGTACACGCCGTCACTGCTGTTTCCGATCCCGCGCACCGCGAAATGGGCGGAACTGGGGCTGACGGCCGAGACCTTGCCGTACAAGGGCGTGGATTTCTGGAACTGTTTCGAACTGTCGTGGCTGCTGCCTTCGGGCAAGCCGGTGGTGGCGATCGGTGAATTCGCGATTCCCGCGGACTCGCCGAACATCATCGAATCGAAGTCTTTCAAGCTGTACCTCAACTCCTTGAACCAGACCCCGTTCGCCGATACCGCGAGCCTGGAGGCGGTCTTGCGCCAGGACCTGTCGGCCGCCGCCGGCAAGGCAGTGGGCGTACGCATTCGCAACCTCAAGGACGTGGAGCGCGAAGGGGTTGTGGCGTTGCCGGGCGTTTGCATCGATGACCTGGATATCCGCGTCGATTCCTACGAGCATCCGCGCCCGGAGCTGCTGCGTTGCGATGACTCACGCATCGTCGAAGAGAGCCTGCACAGCCATCTGCTCAAATCCAACTGCCCGGTGACCAGCCAGCCGGATTGGGGCAGTGTGGCGGTGGAGTATCGCGGCGCGGCCCTCGATCACGCCAGCCTGCTGGCCTACATTGTCAGTTTCCGCCAGCATTCGGATTTTCATGAACAGTGCGTGGAGCGGATCTTTCTCGACTTGCAGCGCTTGCTCAAGCCGGAGAAGTTGACGGTGTATGCGCGGTATGTGCGTCGGGGTGGCCTGGACATCAACCCGTATCGCAGCACCGAAGCGGTGCAGTTGCCGAACCATCGCCTGGTTCGTCAGTAAATCACTCCTGTGGGAGCGGGCTTGCTCGCGAAGGCGCTGTACCAGTCGACATCAATGTCGACTGTTTCCATTGCATTCGCGAGCAAGCCGCTCCCACAGGGATTGCGTTCAATGGGGGACGCTCAAACCCCGATGCTGAGCAATGTATTCATGATATTGCGCAGCGTCCCTGCAATGGTCGGATGGTCTACTTCGAAGCGCTCGACGGCCAGGTTCACGCCGTCCAGCAGGTCGTTATCAGGCAGCGTGTTTTCCAGCTGGATCTCGGCTTCGATCTGAGCCATCAACTGATGCAGGTTCTCACGCTCCATCTCAGACATCGGCGGGTTCTGGTCCAATTGCTCGCGCAGGTCATCGAGTTGTTTCTGCAGTTCGCGGGCGGACATCGGCATACTCCCTCTATTGATAGGCACAGCCATGGACCGCGACGCTGCGTCAAAAATCCATGACTCGCCTTAAGAGTAATCCACCCTCACGCAGCCTGCATGATCCCGGTCATGGCTTCTCGCCTTTGAGGCGGCGCAGGTCGATGTCGGCCAGGCAGGTGTCGAGCTCGCCGAGGTGGTCGATCACCGAGTGCACCCCCAGGCCGAACAACTGCACGGTGGCCTTGGCGCGCTTGATTTCCCGCTCCTGCTGGCTCAGCGCCTGCCATTGAGCCGGTGCCAGGCCGCAGAGTGAGCCACAGGACGCCAGTCCGATGGTCCACAAACCGGCGTTGAGCCCCGATTGCAGCAAGCGGGGTTCGCCACTCACCAGCACACAGCCGTCCAGTTGCTGGACGTCCAGCGCCATCAGCGCTTGCCAGCAGGCATGAGGCGCCGGCCACGGATTATTTGTTGCAGGAAGTTGCGGCGGTTTGATCCAACAGGGTAGCGCCGTCGCCAGGCCATGGCTCACGGCCGGAGGGAGTTCGTCCAGCCAGGCGCAGGGAATTCCTTGATGCTGCAAGCGCTGCAGGCTCTCCAAGGCCCCGGGCGTCGGTTGCGCATGTTTTTCTGTCGCGGCCCCAGGTTGGCGAATGCAAGCCCCGAAGTCCACCAGGCACCCGCTCAGGCCAAACAAGACGGCCGTCAGACGAGGGGCGGGGAGGGGCAGGGTTTCGGCGCGGGGCATGGGAACGTCCTTGAAATAACCCGCAGCCTAACGTGCCTGGATGACAGCCCGGTGACAGCGAAATGAAGGGGGCGCCTAGGGAAACCTCCTACAAGGACGTTCATTTTTCGGTGCTGCCTATCCACGCGTTCCGCTTTATACTAAACACCTTATCGACGGGGCCCGGCGCCCTTGCCTGAATAATCCAAGGAGTTTGTCCCTATGCGCTGGAGCCATCGTCTAGCTCAACTGTGTCTTTCCGCCAGCGTCTTGGCGGTTCCGTTCGCTGCCCAGGCCGCCACGGAGGATGATCCTTGGGAGAGCTTCAACCGTCCGATCTTCACCTTCAACGACACCCTCGATACCTATGCCCTCAAGCCGCTGGCCCAGGGTTACCAATACGTGACGCCGCAATTCCTTGAAGACGGCATCCACAACATGTTCCGCAACATCGGCGACGTGGGCAACCTGGCCAACGATGTGTTGCAAGCCAAGCCGGCTGCCGCCGGTGTCGACACCGCCCGGTTGATCTTCAACACCACGTTCGGCCTGCTGGGCTTTTTCGATGTGGGCACCAAGATGGGCTTGCAGCGTAACGATGAAGATTTCGGCCAGACCCTGGGTTACTGGGGCCTGGGCAGCGGTCCTTACGTGGTGCTGCCACTGTTGGGCCCAAGCACGTTGCGCGACGCGCCGGCCAAGGTCGTCGACAACTACACAGGTCCCTATCCTTATATCGACAACGTCTCGGTGCGTAACTCGATTTTCGGCCTGAACGTCATTGATACCCGCGCCAGCCTGCTGTCTGCCGAGAAGTTGGTGAGCGGCGACAAGTATGTGTTCATTCGCAATGCATTCCTGCAAAACCGCGAATTCAAGGTCAAGGACGGTCAGGTCGAAGACGACTTCTGATTTTCGATTTGTCGAGTCAGGAAGGCGGCCCAAAAGGCCGCTTTTTTGTGATTGAACCGAGGATTTATCCTTCCATTGGGTTACGGTCCGCTCGGTTCTTATAACTCTCTGTACTTTGACAAATTGAAGACCGCAGCGGCTATCCGCATGAGCTTGAAACGCCCGGCGGATGGGAGTACCGTCTGCGCCTTAGAAGGGCACCTCTGATGTAATCGCGTGCGGGCAACGGCCTGAAACCGGTACGACAGAGAGGCTAGAAAGCGAATCCAGTAGTGCGTGCCAGGCCCAACGGCCCCGCCCGCTACGCCAACCTAATTCTGGCGCCGTTTGCCCACATGCCAAAAACCAGTGCCACGCTGCTGATAATCGATGATGACGAAGTGGTGCGAGCCAGCCTCGCGGCCTACTTGGAAGACAGTGGTTTCAGCGTCCTGCAGGCCAGCAATGGCCAACAGGGTCTTCAGGTATTCGAGCAGGAAAAGCCCGACCTGGTCATCTGCGACCTGCGTATGCCGCAGATGGGCGGACTTGAACTCATTCGCCAGGTCACCGAGATCTCCTCGCAGACCCCCGTCATCGTGGTTTCCGGCGCTGGCGTGATGAATGATGCCGTCGAGGCCTTGCGCCTGGGCGCGGCGGATTACCTGATCAAGCCCCTCGAAGACCTCGCCGTGCTCGAGCACTCCGTGCGCCGTGCGCTGGATCGTTCGCGCCTGTTGGTGGAAAACCAGCGCTACCGCGAAAAGCTGGAAACCGCCAATCGCGAACTCGAAGCCAGCCTGAACCTGCTGCAGGAAGACCAGAACGCCGGACGCCAGGTGCAGATGAACATGCTGCCGGTCAGTCCGTGGACGGCCGATGGCTTTCGGTTTGCCCACCAGATCATCCCGTCGTTGTACCTGTCGGGGGATTTCGTCGACTATTTCCGGGTCGATGAGCGCCGGGTAGCGTTCTACCTCGCAGACGTTTCCGGCCACGGTGCATCGTCGGCCTTCGTCACGGTGCTGTTGAAGTTCATGACCACGCGCCTGCTGTTCGAGTCCAAGCGCAACGGCACGCTGCCAGAGTTCAAGCCTTCGGAAGTCCTCGGGCATATCAACCGGGGCCTGATCAGTTGTAAGCTGGGCAAACACGTCACCATGGTCGGTGGAGTCATCGACGAGGAGACCGGTTTGCTGACCTATAGCATCGGTGGTCACCTGCCGCTGCCCGTGTTGTACACGCCAGACAGCGTTCGTTACCTGGAAGGGCGTGGGTTGCCGGTGGGCCTGTTCAACGAAGCCACCTACGAAGACCACGTGCTGGAACTGCCAGAGGTGTTCAGCCTGACGCTGATGTCTGATGGCATTTTGGATCTTTTGACAGAACCTACACTCAAAGAGAAAGAAGCGGCCTTGCCGGAACGGGTGAGTGCGGCGGGCGGCAGCCTGGAAGGCTTGCGCCAAGTGTTTGGATTAGCCACGCTAGGGGAGATGCCGGATGATATCGCCCTATTAGTGTTGAGCAGGAATCTTTAATGAGTACCGGTAGAATCCAGTTCGCCGAGCAGGACGGCACATTTGTCCTGAAGTTTGTCGGTGAAGTGCGCCTGACCCTGTGTTCGGCGCTGGATGCGACTATTGAGCGGATTTTCACCGCCCTGAACTTCAATGCCATCGTGATCGACCTGACCGAAACCCGCAGCATCGACAGCACCACCCTAGGCCTGCTGGCCAAACTGTCGATCCTGTCGCGGCAAAAGGTCGGCCTGTTGCCGACCGTCGTCACCACCCACAACGACATCACCCGTCTCCTGCAATCGATGGGCTTCGACCAGGTGTTCAACATCGTGGGCGATCCCGTGCCCTGCCCTGAATGCCTGGACGACTTGCCGGACCAGGATCAGTCGGAAGAAGAAGTGCGGATCAAGGTGCTCGAAGCCCACAAGATCCTCATGGGGCTCAATGAGTCCAACCGTGAAGCGTTCCATGACTTGGTGAATGCGCTGGAGCGGCCTTGATTCCTGAGCTGGTGTAGACAACTGACGCTATCGCGAGCCAGGCGCTACATCTTCTGTCCGTCCAAGCCGCATAAAAAAGGGCGAACCCATCAAGGTTCGCCCTTTTTGCATGTCGCTGAATCAGTTCAGAGCTTGGCTTGCAGCAACGCTTCCAGTTTTTCCTGGTCCCGAGCGAACTGCCGAATGCCTTCCGCCAGTTTCTCGGTGGCCATGGCGTCTTCGTTGGACAGCCAGCGGAACTGCGACTCGTTGAGCCTCAAGCGTGCTTCCCCGGTTTGGCCAGGAGCGAGCTTGCGCTCCAGCTTGCCTTCGTCGGCCGCCAGTTTCTCCAGCAGTTCCGGGCTGACGGTCAAGCGATCGCAACCGGCCAGTTGCTCGATCTGGTTGAGGTTGCGGAAGCTCGCGCCCATGACCACGGTCTTGTAGTCATTGGCCTTGTAATAGTTGTAGATGCGGGTCACCGACTGTACGCCCGGATCATCGGCACCGGTGTAGTCGTTGCCATTGGCTTTCTTGTACCAGTCGTAGATGCGGCCCACGAACGGCGAAATCAGGAACACCCCGGCATCGGCACAGGCTGCGGCCTGGGCAAAGGAAAACAGCAGGGTCAGGTTGCACTGGATGCCTTCGCGTTCCAGCTGCTCGGCGGCGCGAATGCCTTCCCAGGTGGAAGCGATCTTGATCAACACGCGCTCACGACCCACACCGGCCTTTTCGTACAGGTCGATCAGGCGATGCGCACGTTTCAACATGGCGTCGGTGTCGAACGACAGGCGCGCATCCACTTCAGTGGAAATACGCCCCGGAATCACCTTCAGGATCTCTTGCCCGACTGCCACGCCGAAACGGTCGCTCGCCAGGCCCACGTCGCCCTTGCAGTCCGCCACGCAGGCGTTCAGTTGCTCGGCGTAACCCGGCAGGGCCGACGCCTTGAGCAGCAGGGACGGGTTGGTGGTCGCGTCTACGGGCTTGATGCGGGCGATGGCTTCGAAGTCGCCGGTATCGGCCACTACTGTCGTGAATTTCTTGAGTTGTTCCAGCTTGGAAGTCATGAGCGTGCTCTGTCCTATGGGTCTGTTGACATTACCCGAGGGCCGGCAGCCACTCAAGGGCGTGAAGAAGGATCAAAGGCCCCCGCGGCAACAACCTGGAAACGGCTGTTTGAAAGGCCGGGGCGGTATCGGTAGATACGATGCCAAAACAGCGCGCAGGTTCAACATCACCGCCTGACGGTCATGCCTGCTGCGCATTCAGAAACAGGCCTGCAATGCCTTCCGGTAGGCGCGCTGTCGAGATCAGGATTAATCGCTGGCCAGCCCGAGTCATCGCCATGTAGAGCTTGCGCGAGTTCTGTTCGCACTCCTGGGCAGAAAGCACGCCCGCCTGGGCCGTTTCCTTCATGAGCTTCTCCAGGCCCAGCAGGAACACGATGCTGGCCTCCAGCCCGGTAGCGGTGTCCAGTTTGGAGACCCGCAGGTTATCGGCGTCAACGTGTACAGACTCCATGCTGTTCAGATCCCAGATTTTGCGCGAACCGAATCGCTCGCTCAACGCCTTGAACAGAAGCTTCTGATTGGTATCTCGTCCGTATAGAACGAGCATATTCGACAGATTGACCTGCTGGGTTTGCAGGTAGTCCGCGATCTCGTTACAGGTCTGCATGACCGCATCCTGGGGCGTGTCCGAGCGGATCAACAACGGGGCGATGCCTTCGTCCATGCCGTCGAAATCAGGCTGCAGGTAATCGTCCGGGTCGGTTTGGGTGAATTCGGCCAGGACAAGGCCGGCCGCCCGCAATATGGCCTGAGTGGTGCGGTAGGAGTGGTGGAGTTTCTTCGTTTTACCCGCCACATCCAGGCCTACGCGTTTCCAGCTGAGTCGGCTTTTCAAAAAGCCCTGGTTGGGGTCGGCGCATAAAAACAGGCTGCCTTCGGAGGCGGCCAAAGTGCTCTTGACCAGTTGAAACCACGTTGGGGCGAAGAATTGAGCCTCGTCTACCAGGATGTGCTGGTACTTATCGAGCCTGTCGAGTTTCGTCAGGCACAGATCCCGGGACAATGAACTCCATAAGCGGGTGCCTTGCTTGCCCAGCGCTTCAGTGACCTGCCCATAGAGTGACCACACCTGCACCCGTTCTTCCTTGCGCAAGGCAAACCCTTGGCCGGCGCGCTCAGCCGCCAGATAGTTCTGCTCGTCGCAAATCAGGGCTTCATTAATGAAATCGAATTCATCCAGAAGTTGCTGATCGCCAGGCTTCAGGTCCGGGAAGGAGTTTCGATAGTGGGCGATTTGGCTCGTGACCGCTTTCGGGGATGCCATCTCGGGTTGCGACTCAAAATGATTCACCCATTGCTGCCGTATCCAGGCCAGTGCGGTCATGATCGTCAGGTTGCGCGGTAAACCCTCCGGGCTGGCCTTTTTTAAGCGATGCTTGAGGTCTTTAACCACCGGGACGTTGTGGATCAGCATCAATATCTTCTGATCGGGAAATTTCTTTGCCAGGATCAGCGCCCGGTTAGCGGCAATCAACGTCTTGCCGCTACCCGCCACGCCGTTGACCAGCCGCACCGAAAAATCATTCAGGGTTTGTGTTTGTTCTTCGGGCAACTCCAGGTCCAACTTACTGGCCCACTCTTGTTGTGAGTCCAGAAAGTAACGCGTGGTCTTGGGTGAGTTATCCCGTGAAAAATGCCGGCGAGTCGTACAGATTGCGGGTATCTCAGCTTCTGGAAAGTAATGCCCCATGAGTGTGTCGCTGGCTTCGTGGCTCAACGAACTGAGCAACTTGGTCAACTGTTCATGGCCTTGTTCGATAAAAGTGCCCTTGGACATCAGTCGCGGGCCATCAGGCCTTGAATAGTGTTGCCACAGGCGCTTGGTCTGATCGGGTGTGCAGTTCCACATGATGATCAGCTTGCCGAGTCGCTGCCCGGTCGGCATCCCGTCGGGCTCGGTTGCGTCCAGGCGTGAGATCAATTCCTTGAACGCTTGCTGTCCGCTAGCCGCGAACAGTTGGTCAGGGTCCAGTGTTTCAAAAGAGATTTCACACAACACGATGGCCAGCCACTGATGTTGCGCATGCTGGAGAAAGAAATCCGGGGTCCAAGTCTTTCGAGCGAGGCACTGGCGTATGACGTGGTTGTCGTCCAATTTGCGCAACGCCCGTTTGACGTGGACATGGGCGCCGGTGCTGCGCTGCCATTCAGGAATAAATAACGTCATGGGGCGAGCACCACTTTGCGGCATCGACTGACCAGGCTCAGATAGTCATTGGCCCATTGCTGTGTAGTGCTGTTGCTGCACTCGATTCCCTGAGCCAATTCAGGTCCGATGATGATCAATTTAGTCATCGCCCGGGTAATGGATACGTTCAATCGCTCAGGTTGGAAGAAAAACTCCGCCACCGCCCCAATGAACGTCTCATCACCACTGGCCAACGAGACGATGATCAGTTCGCGCTCCTGCCCCTGCATGCGCTCGACAGTGTCCGCGACAATGGCGCTGGCGACTTCGCGCCCGAAACTGCGCGCCAGCAGTGTTCGAATCGCCCGACCCTGGGCTCGGTAAGGCGTGACAATGCCGATATCGGCCAGGGCGATGCCCATGGCCTGCGCAACCTTGCAGAGTTCGAGGACGTACTGCGCATCGCGATAGTTGCGGGTCTTGGCCGTTCTATCCGTCGTGGGGATAAACACGGCGCTTGCCTCTGGATCAAATACGCGGTCCATGGGGACCTCGACGTCAACGTAATTGAAGCGCCGTTCCTTGTTCGGGCCCGCTGCACGTAATTTGCCTTTGTAGTAGCGGTTGCTCGGCCATTCGGTCAACCATTGGTTCATCCGATAGGTTTCTTCAAGCATCACGGTATGGTCGGCGGTCTGGGAGGTAAGACGACCAAATATCGACAGGGATTCGCCAGAAAGGATCGATTGGGACAACAACACCGGCGGCAGTTGTTTCTGGTCGCCGATGAAGACAAACCGCTTACCTTTGCGCATGGCCATGAGAGCAAGGGGGAGGGTGATTTGACTGGCTTCGTCAAAGATCACCGTGTCGAATTTGAAATGTTCCAGTTGGCTGCAAGTGGCGAACGGTGTAGCGCCAATGACATAGCCACTGCCATCCGAGGGTAGGTTTTCCCAGTCGGCGGGTGTTCTTGCCCAGTCAACGCCCTTGGGCAGATCATCGGGGCGGCCGCCAATCTTCACGGTCGGGACCTTGCGCTCGGCAATCTTGGCGAGGGCATTGTTGATAGCCATGTGCGTGTGAGAGGTGACGAAGACCCGCTCCTGACGCTCTACCAACAATTGAACGATAAGCGCCAGTGCACGGGTCTTGCCTGTCCCGGGCGGGCCTTGGATGCAAGCCAATTGTTCGGCGGCAAAGGCCATGGCAACAGCCTCTGCTTGAAGCTTGTTGCATTTATTCTCAACGGCGAAACTTTCGGCGTAATCCAGATCCGCGTCGTTGAAAGTAATGACTGGCGTATCGTCGAACAGCGGGACAATCAGATTGTCGGCGCTGATTGAATCGGCAATATCTTCCAGCGCTTTTTCATAGCGAGACGTCAGGTCCAAGGCGTCCATGTCGGCATAACAAGGTCCGCCCTGGTAGTTGTCCCATACCGTATTCGCCAGTTTCTCGCTCAGCAGCCATCGACCGTCTTCTTCGCGCTCAAAGGTCATTCGGGCACATAACAAGCCGGTAGAAGGCTCGCCCAGGTGCAGGCGGAGCATGTCACCTTCACGAAAGCGTGATTCGCTGTTATCGAGATACGCCCAAAGACGCGTCGCTTTGTCGGCTTTTTCAAGATGGGTGAAGCCTTGGGTCAACCCCTTTTCAAGCTTCTGATGTAACGGGCGCTGCCAAGTTTGCAAAAGTTGACGAAGGTTCGCATCGCGCTCGGCGTAGACAAATTCAAAAAGCTTTTCAATAAGCGGATGTTGCCCTTGCATGGCGGTACTCGTCCCTGTGATCCGTAATGGCACAGCAGTGTTACATACTGTTGAAGCAAGGCGCGAGTGCATGGATCAAGGATTCGCCCCTTTAAGGAGATTGGATTTGAATCCTTGAATATAAGTGGCGGTTTTCAACAAACAATTTGCGTCAACTGCGTACCTTAGGCTCTGTACGAAAAGTCTTGAGACGAAGGTCAGGCAAGGCGAAAACAGCCGAGGAACGGCCGGGGTCGCGCTCGACTTTACGGGTTGTAAATGAGCATTCCGAGGCTGTTTTCAACGCAGCATGAACGAGTATCAAGGCTTTTCGTACAGAGCCTAACGCCCTTCCAGCAACTCCCCGGCTTGATCCAGCAACGCCAGCGGGTCCTTGGTCTTGTGAATGTCCACCGACAACAACTGCCTGAACCGCCGCGCCCCGGGAAAACCCGTACCCAGGCCCAGCACATGGCGGGTGATGTGATGCATCGCACCCCCGGCGGCCAGGTGATCGGCGATATAAGGTCGCAACTGCGCCAGCGCCTCGGCCCGGCTGATGATCGGCGCGGTGCTGCCGAACAGTTGCTGGTCCACCTCGGCCAGCAGGTACGGGTTGTGATACGCCTCGCGCCCCAGCATCACACCGTCAAAAGTCTTTAGGTGCTCATGGCACGCCTCCAGCGTCTTGATCCCGCCGTTGAGCACGATTTCCAGCTCCGGAAAGTCCGCTTTCAACTGCGCGACCACGTCATAGCGCAGAGGCGGGATGTCGCGATTCTCCTTGGGTGACAACCCCTCCAGAATCGCAATCCGCGCATGCACCGTAAAACTCGTGCACCCGGCGTCACGCACCGTCCCCACGAACTCGCACAACTGCTCGTAGCTGTCGCGCCCATTGATCCCGATCCGATGCTTGACCGTCACCGGAATCGACACCGCATCGCGCATCGCCTTCACACAATCGGCCACCAGCCCCGGATGCCCCATCAGGCAGGCGCCGATCATGTTGTTCTGCACCCGGTCGCTCGGGCAACCCACGTTGAGGTTGACCTCGTCATAGCCATGCTCCTGGGCCATGCGTGCGCACGCCGCCAGGTCAGCCGGCACACTGCCGCCCAATTGCAGGGCCAGCGGGTGTTCGGACTGGTGGTGACGCAGGAAGCGTTCGTGGTCGCCGTTGAGCAACGCGCCGGTGGTGACCATTTCGGTGTAGAGCAGGGCGTGTTTGGAGAGGATGCGCAGGAAGAAGCGGCAGTGGGGGTCTGTCCAATCCATCATTGGGGCGACGGAGAAACGGCGGGAAAGCGGGGCGGGTGCGGCGATGATTGGGGGCATGGGTATTTCTGGATGGGTGGGGCTGGGAAAAGAGGAGTTTATCAGGATTGAGCGAGCGGGGTTGAGTCGCGTAATTACTTCGATGGCATCCGGCTACTCATCGGCTACGCTTGCATTGATGCTGGGCAATGAGTGCTCATCTGTCGGTATTGAAATTCACTTTACATACAGTTCTAGAGGGAAATGAAACTTCTATTTGTGAGTTTTTATCTAGATGAACGGCCGTTGGACTTAACGGATTGATTGTACAGTCAAGAGGAAGGGCTATGTCGTTCAATGATATTTCTTGCCACGTCTGGGCTATCGCTGGGTATTACGATGATGAGATCGCTGGGGCAGTTAACACGGCGTACGTGGCAGCAACTCTGCTGTTAGGCTCCGTTGCTAATAATCAAGGCGCTCGAACAGCCGCTTTGACCCATATCGTGACCAGTGTCCGGGCGAATCAGAACTCTGTAATAACTACCGATCCCTGCATCATATATGGAGGATTTCGTCGAGGGCAGCCTAGCCCTGAACATATGTGGTTGGAGTATAACGGCAGGATATACGAAACCATGCCGGGGTATAGCTTGTATTCTGAACTGGCTACCCATGCTAGCAGAATGAATCCGCAGCTTGAGAATGACCATTTTACGGCGCAGCAGGTCGGGGTTGTTCGTTCCCATCTAACAGACGATCAAAGAACAATGATTGACGACTATCATATGTTATTGGAGGCAGGGGATCCGATGGAGGATGATTAGAACAGGCAATACGACCGGTCTCGCATTCAATATGAGATCAAATGCGGTTCTTCCCTCGGGGTCATATTGATACGGGTGATGGTTTCGGTGTTTATCTCTACAAGGCTTAATGCACCATCGGAAAACGAGCAGCCAGTGTCGATGTAAATGACATTGCCCAAGCGCATAACACTGGGCACTGTTGAGTGCCCCACATAGAGCCGGTCTATTCCTTCAATGGGTGTGTGATCTTGTTGCTCGATTTTTTCTCTGGCATACAGCGCTGTGTTCAAGGCACGTCGCTGATGCCGTTCCCCGGATTTTCCAGTAATGGCCTCTTTAGCTTCGCTCCAGCCATCGTTACTCCTGATGACAGGGGCTTCGGCATGGACTATTCCAATGGTGTGATCGTTTGATAATTTGATTTCAATAATCAACGGAAGAGCTTGCAGGGCCTTTGAGAGTTCCTGCTGAGTGTCTGGTTGTAACTCGTAGAGCCAGGCGCCGCCGTTTCGGATATGTCGGGGTATGTCTCCGTTGCCGGAGATGCAGTCGATAAGCATCTGTTCGTGATTGCCGCGCACGGCGTAGAACCACGGCTGCTCAAGCCAGTTCAATATATCTATAGAGTCGGGGCCGCGGTCGACGAGGTCTCCCACGGAAAAAATACGATCCAGTTCAGTATTGAAATCTAGTGTGTCCAAGGCTGTTGTTAGAAGTTCGAAATGTCCATGAATGTCGCCCACCACGAAGTCGCGGCCTTGTTTATTGGGCGGGAAAGATCTCGTCTTGTACATTTTTCGGTGCTTCAGCAGGCGTTAATTGACGGTAACTGTATCACTCGGTGAAACGAGCGGTAAGGCTGTGAGCGGGATAACGTTGCACGGTCATGCTTGGATCACCTGCCCAATGCACTTCTCGAAAACCTGCTCCATAGGCCCCATGGCGCAGTTGTAAGCCGCAATATTGGCAAGAATCCACTCGTCCTTTTCAATCCCCCACCAGCTGATTTCAAACCCCGCGTTCATGATCAGATGTTCGAACAGGATGCGTTGGGCACGGCCGTTGCCTTCGCGGAAGGGGTGTACCACGTTGATGTCGGAATAGGCTTCGGCCACCGCAACGACCAGCTCTGCCCGGGCCATCCCCTCGAACCAGTTGGCCGCGGCCATGTTCGTGAAGATCTTGCCGGCTTCTTTCTCCATGTACTCGGGTTGGCAGAAGCGCGTGGCTTGTTTGGACATGCCCACGGTGCGCAGTTCGCCGGCCCATTCGAACAGGTCCGAGAACAGTAGCCGATGAATGTTTTGCAGGTAAGCCAGGCTGTAGGGTGGAGGGTTGAATTCGACGTGGTCTGCCGCGATGGCCGAGAGCTGTTGTTCGGCTTCGCTTAGGGTCGGTTCGTCACGGATATCGAGTTTGTTGCGAAGGACCGTGGAGCCGGGGTAGCAATAGGCATCCTCGCCGACTCCATATTTGTCAGGCATCAGCGGCTGGTCTTGGCAAACGCCTTCAAGACGTCTTCACGCGTCGGCATTTTGCATTCACCGTCCGCCAGGGTCTCTTTGAAGCCTTCCAGGCGCAGGCTGGCGGCGTAGTTGGACCGACGTGTCCGGGCGGCGTAGGCCTTTTTGGTTTCAAGGCTGATATTGCCCATGGGGCTGGACCTCAAATCGCGCTGGTTGGGTTTGCGGATTATAGCCCATCGTGCCGGCATGGCCTATTTCGTGGCTGGGATGTCCATTCGTTTCAGGATTTGTCGTTGCGGTTCTTGGCTGCGCAGCCCAAACCCTCGCCGCACATCCCCATCGGAAATTTCCCGCAAGCCACGTCGCCCTCTGCTGACTATCCAGCCCATCACCCCGCAGGCTAGATTCCTCCGTCGCTGCAAATTCAGCGGCAGGGGTGTGGAAGCCCTCATCACTTAGGACCCCATCCCCCGCAGGAGCAACCCCCTATGTCCCGCTACATGCCCATCACCGGTATCGAAAACAATTTCCACGCGCTGCTGATCGACACGGAAGCGCCGCTGGATGTGCTGCACGATACAGCCGCGTACCGCATCGCTGCTGTGACCCAATTGCTGGAAAACCTCGCCATGCGTGACGACATCAGCACCGACGCCGTGGTGCTCCATGACTTCGCCCAAGTGCTGGCGATCTCGTTGCGTGACGGGTGTGATTTGCTGGATGTGATTGGGCGGCGATTGCAGGCGCAGGTTCTGGCGTCGTAATGGAAACGGGTGACCTTATGAGGTCACCCGCACTGCTTGTTCACCATTGTGTCTGGGACTTTGTGAGAGATTCTATGTTGCAGGGGAGCCCTGCTGCATTAGGGGCTGTACGAAAAGTCTTGAGACGAAGGTCAGGCAAGGCGAAAACAGCCGAGGAACGGCCGGGGTCGCGCTCGACTGTACTGGAGTACATGAGCATTCCGAGGCTGTTTTCAACGCAGCATGAACGAGTATCAAGCCTTTTCGTACAGAGCCTAGATTAGGTTGGTATTCGCTCTGGTTTTTCATAAGGGCGAATGCCATCCGTTCATTGCGCAAGAAATCCGCCATCGATCACAAACTCCGCGCCCGTCGCAAAGCGTGACTCATCTGAAGCCAGGAAGAGAGCCATGTTTGCGATATCGATTGCTTCTCCCAGAAAGCCAATAGGGTGCAGTCTGCGCAATCGTTCCAGTTCGACAGGGTCGTTGCCTACCATTGGCGTGGTGATGTATCCAGGATGAATACTGTTGACTCGGATTCGGTAGCCTTGGCGTCCGGCATGCAGTGCCGCGGATTTGGTGAGGTTGCGAATGGCCCCTTTTCCGGCACAGTAGGCCGCATATTCAGGATGACCCACGATGCCTTCGATAGAAGACAGGTTGATGATCGATCCGCCTCTTTCCCGTAAGTACCTGAATGCCAGTTTCATGCCAAGGAAAGTCCCATGAAGATTGACCGACAGTTCCTTGTTCCAATCATCAAAACTCATGGTTTCCACGTTGCCGGCTACTGCTATGCCGGCACTGTTCATGACGATATCGACGCTCCCGAATTGTGCCAGCGCTGCTGTAAAAGCTGCATCCCACTGGCGTTCATCTCGAACGTCCAGGCGACAGAACAGTACTGTGCCTCCTGAAGCCCGAATCGTTTCCAGCACCGATCCGGCTTTTGTCTCGTCGATGTCGCAAACGACGATCCCGGCGCCTTCATCCGCAAATCGAATGGCACTGGCCGCGCCGATACCTGACGCGGCGCCGGAAATCAGCGCCACTTTTCCTTCAAGCCTTTTCATTTCCGATCCCTCAGTACCGTATGGATGGATTGAGGCAACCCTACTTGACCGAGGTTTGGCGCCCTAGCCAATATCGGCAATGGAGGTGTCGCGGCGCGGGCGGAGAAGCGGGATTATCGTTAAAGGTTGTAATCCTCAAAGGACATCTGTAATGGCGCGTGAACGAAATCTGGAATCCGACGGCGTGGGAGCGGCCAGTCCTTACAGTCGGGTTGGGAAACGACTCAAGCGAATCGAAGAAATCAACGAAGTCGCTGCAATGATCTTTGTCAGGGATGGCTATGCTCAGTTTTCAGCCAGAAAAGTAGCCAAGGAGCTGGGCATCAGCCTGAACAATCTCCAACACTATTGTGGGAGTACCGAAAAGCTTTGTTTCGAAATGATCAAGGCAAAGCTCGAGTTTTTCGTTCATCGGGTCGACCTGTTGGTGGAACGTTCATCTGCACAGACGCCGATGGAGCGCCTGGCCGTGGCGATACGTGAAAATTCGGCCGCAACATTCGACGCTGAAACAGCCAGGTTCTTCTTCCAAATGGGGGCGCTGGCCAGCCACGACCCCGCGATCAAGGCGTTGATGAGCAGCCAGTACGACAGGTTTCTCGAAGGCTTCTGCCAGCTCATCGGCGAGGTTAATCCTGGGTTGGCCACTTCTCAGGTCGTCATCTACGCCGCGTTGATAGCCACCCAGATCGATGGCAATTTTTTCTATCAGGAGCAGGTGAGCGCCACGACTGGCATGCGCGAGCAACTGATTGAAACTGCCATCGCTTTCTGGTCAATGACCTTGGTGCCTGCGCCCGCCGGCAAAAGCGAGGGTGCCTGAAGCGCACCCTCGATGGGCCGTCAAAGGCTGACTTTCAAGGTTCCAGGCTTGGGGTGGGGATCGAGTGTGGGTTGGCTCGATATCACGACGCGGGCGTAATGACCTTTGCCCAGGGGCGCCAGGATCATACGGGCCGCCAGGTAATAGGCCAGCCCGGAAATGGCAATCACTGGTATAGAGGCGCCGAAGTATCGGAACGATTCACTCATCGCCACGGTTACGGGGTTATACATAGCGAGGTATCCCGCCACTGCAACGATGCTGATAACCACGGCCGCCCAGTTGATGCCGCCCCAATAGGCGTAATGACTGTTGTGAGTGGCAAACAGACTGGGTGCATCGAGCTGTTCTCGTCTCAATACGAAATAGTCCACAAGGGTAATGCCCGAGATGCCCACGAACATCACGCCGTTATAGGACAACCAGCTCATCACGTTGGATAACAACCATTCGGTTTCGAACGCGAAGTACAGGCCTGGCAGCAGCAGCAAGGCGAGAAGCAACTCCCACCTCAAGCGTGCGAAAAACTTCGCTTGCTGTATCGAGACCCCCGCCAGATAGATCATCACTACCATGGTGGCGATATTCGCAGTCAGCACGATGGTCATAACGATCGAACCGAATATCGGCCCGCCCACAGCGATCATCCATATTGTCGGGTCATAGGTGCCGGCGCTGATGGCGGCGAGTGCCGCGACGGTGGAGACTACGGCTGCACCAAGAATACCGACACCGATAATGGACGGCCCCATGACATGATTCTTGTGTTTGACCAGGCGGGTGAGGCCGCCCATGACCGGCCACCAGGTCATGGCGTTGGAGACACCGAACTCAACGGCCAGCGCCAGGCCCTGGACGGGATCGTGGGAAAGCATTTGGTCGGCTGGCAACTGGTTGTGCCACAGGTTTTCCAGACCGAATTTATGCACGAGGATGCCGAACATCACCAAGGTAATCAGCATGTGTAAAGGCCCAATGAAACCGTTGAGGCGTTCGAACAGTTTCGGCCCCTTGCTCGCGATAACCCAGACCAGGAGCAGCGTCGCCAGTGCGACACCAATCACCAGGTGCTCATGGGAATCCCCGGTCACCTGGCTGCCGGTAATGGTTGCCGCTACGTTTGCGGCGCCCCTGGCGGTGAGCGCTTCCACCACATAGGACCAGCCGATTAGCGTGGCCAACAGCCCGAACAGCGGAATGACGATGCCACGGTAGCCGAACGAAGGTTTAGCGGTGTCGATGGGGTCGGTGCCGTACTTGAAGCTCGGGACGCCGGAGGCCAGCGACACCAATGCCATGCCGATGATCAGGCCGATGGTGTAGCCCATCACCCCGAGTCGCCAATCCCCTACGAACGGCAGGTAACTGCCAATCAGGAAGGCCCAGGTCGCCGCGCTGAAGGCGCAGCATGTCCAAAGGAAGGACCCGTAGGTCTTATAGACCCGATTGCCGGCCAGAACGGGCAAGCGACCCGCCAAGGCTTCTTGTTCGACGCTGTTTGAATTGTTCATGCGTTTGCTCCTACAGCCAGCAAGGTACCGACCCATAGGGCGGCCCCGAAGAGGATCCACAAAGACGCCTCTCGAACCAGCGATGCACCACTGCTCCAGCATTCGGAGGAGGTGTGTTCGGCCTGATTCAGGGCCTCCAGCTGTTTCAACAGATCCCTGTTCAAGCTCGCGCTTGTATTCATCATTCCTGTGCTGTGTTCAACGTCAGCTTTGCTCATGTCGTTGCTCTCCGGACGCGTTCTTGCGATGCCGTCCGCTTTGGCTGTTCTGGAAAATTATGGCAGCGGTTACCAATTTTTCCGGGCATCGGCGGTCAGTGTGTCCAGCAATGCCCGGATTTTCAGCCTACGCCCGGCCCCTGTTAGCCCGTATCCATTTTTGGCAATCGATAGCGGCGACGGATAACAACCGGCGGGCGTAAAGGAGGCTTGCCCGCCAGTGTGTCGTTTCTTCTCGAACCGGGCGCGTGCGATTGAGTAAAAACGCATCAGATTGGGTCGAATGACCAAATTTTGTTCCACGTGGCGAGGCTGGTGCTCAAACAATGATGGGTTTCTTCTGGAGAGAGACATTTGGGGTGATGCTTCAAGGCTCGATGTAGACGCTTGGGGCGTCACTCAGGACCTGTCCTGAGGCACTGCGGTATGAAGATTGCTACGAGAGGGTTGTCGTCCCCCCATCTGCGAGTCGTGCGTCATGCCCATGCCAACCCGTCAACCCGACACTCAGTTCCGTTTCCTGGAATCCCATGACGCGTTCGAACATGCCGGTGGCCTGGAAGAGTGGGATGACAATCGCTATCACCAGCTTGAAAAAAGAGCCCGTTTTCACGGGGCGATCGCCAGCCATTCCATTGCCGGAAAAGTGCAAGTCACCCGCGAGACGATGGAAAGTCCCTACATTGAGCAGATCTGCCACGTGCCACTCGATTCAATCGTCATCGTGAACGTGCGGTCCAGCGAGGACGTATTGCTCAATGGCCGATACGTGAACGCCAATACCTTCCATATTTCTTCCGGCCGGTCGTTTCACTCCGTATCGAAGGCGCCCATCGAGGCCCTGATGCTGACAGTGAAGAAATCGGACTTCCTGGAACAGTTCAGGACCGATGGTCACCTGAACATCGACACAAAACCCTTCGAGCGTTTCATCCAGCCGTCCTGCGAAACACAGATCGATTTCGAAATGAACCTGAAATTGCATCTGAGTCACGTGCAATCAGGCTGCGCGAACGCAGCCGATCGATCGAGTCTGGCCAACGTGTTCGCCTGTGTTCAGGAGATCCTGGATTTCGACACCGGTTCTTCCCGTCTCGTGGTTCCGCCGTCCACGCGTACCTATATCGTTGAGAAGAGTTGCGAGTTCTTTGCCCGGCATTTGACGGATGAAAATATTGGTGTGCTGGACCTGTGCAATCACCTGCGCGTCAGTCGTAGGACTCTTCAGTACAGCTTTGAAGATGTCCTGGGCATGACACCTCTGAACTACATCAGGTCAGTGCGATTGAATACAGCTCGCAAGCTGCTGGTGCAGTCGCCCCGGGATACCATTCAGGGCGCGGCGCTCGATGCGGGCTTCAGTCATCTTGGGAGATTTTCGAAGTATTACCAGGAGTTCTTCGGGGAGTTGCCCTCCCAGACAGTGGTGCGCCTGGGCGCGCACCGGCACTCGCACTGAGCGGAGCAGTGCGGTGCGGTGAAGAGGGCTGCTGAGCAGCCCAGCGGGAGCAAGCTCCCTCGCCACGGATCAGTCAGATTCTCTGAGCGACTATTTCTTTACGCGGGCAACCAGATACTGGGCGTTGAAACCCAGTTCACCATGACCGGCGTCTTGGGCAACCGTCAGATCATCCGCCAATGCCGAAATATGGCTGGCTCGCAGTCCACTCGCTTTCAGCGCGTCCCGCCACTGGATGACGGCATCCAGATACACATTGACCGTCGCCTGGATGGTGCCGAACTCACTCGCTTCAATTTCCTTGATACTTTTCTGCACTTTGTAGCGCAGCAGATCCAGCATCTTGTCGGCAAACTCAGACAACTGCCCGGCACTCACACCTTGCGTCTTGGCGTAGGCCGCCGCTTCGAGGAAACCGGCCAGGCCGACTGCATAAAAGCTGCCGGTCATCGCGGCATCGACAATGGGCGGAACGGTCAGGTTGTCCCCGGTGTAGATCGTCCCCTGAGGCGCCATGGGTTTTACAGTTTCAGCGATTTCTTCCCACACTGCCGGCGCGCACGCGTATTGGATCGCGGTGTAAGGGCCTCCGATCAGATCCGGGTAGGAAGAAATGGCGGCATTGATGAACGTGCCGCCGTGGCCTTCTACGATGGCGCGGTAGCGCTCGCCATCCTCGGGCATCGCGGTGCTTAGGTTGGCGATGAAGCGGCCACTCAGGTCGAGGGACGCTATGTTGCTCTCAATCAGTGAGGCCCCGCCAGAGGCGCTGCTGATTATCATGATGGTCAGTTCGCTGGCATGCACCGCGTCTACGAACGAGGGCGCCAGTGTCGCCCCCTTTGCGACCAGGGGCGTGGTCGCTTCAGGACGACCGTCCCACACCGTGACTTTACGACCTGCTGCAAGCAACGTGCTGGCAAGGCCCGACCCCATCATGCCGGTGCCGATTACCGTTATTGTTTTAGCCATTTCAATATTCCTCATAGATGACGAGACGCACTCGTCGGGTGGTCTACGAGTGAAAGCTAAGCCCCGGGCTTCTGGCTCAATAGCCATTTTCGGCAACGGAGCGACGGTGAACCCGATTGCCGATTCTGGATAGGGGGCGGCCGATCGCGGGGGTAGTTTGAGGCCATCGAAAACCGCAACCCGTGAGGCCTGAAATGAACCAGATCCAGAAACCACAAGACGCTTACGTGCAGGTTGACCACGTTCAGTGGCAGGACTTTCCTGCGCAATTCCACACCGGCGGGGTGAAGTGGAAGTTACTGCATGTTTCGCCGGAGTTCGGTATCTGGACCGTGATGTTCTACTGCCCCGAAGGTTCGATCCTGATGCCGCATATTCATCATGGCCCAGCCGAAGGTTATGTGTTCGAAGGCATTCTGGAGTTGCGTGGCGGCCCGGAGCAGGGGGGGGCTTTGTGCATCCAGGATGGCTTTCTCTACGAAGCGACCGGCGCCGAGCATGAGGAAACCAAAATGCTCGCCGACACCACGTTCATTCTCCAAATGGTCGGCCCTATCACCTGGCAGACCCCGGACGGACAAGAAATCAACCAAACCTGGTCCACCGCCCAGGCGTTATGGGAACAGCAAACCGCTGCCTGATTTCTCAACGTGCTGTTGGCATCTGGAGTCCCCCTGATGAATGTTCTATTTGTACTGACTTCCCACGACGCATTCGGTGATACCGGGCGCAAAACCGGCCTATGGCTCGAAGAGTTTCTAACGCCTTACTACCGCTTTATCGATGCCGGCCTGGCGGTGCGCTTATCTTCCCCCCAAGGCGGCCGCGTCCCGGTGGACCCGGGTTCGGTAGAAGCATTGAAGGACAGTGCGCTTTATCAGCGCTACGCCTCGGATGCTGTCCTGGCAGAGCGTATGAATTGCACCATCAAACTGTCGCTCGTCACCGCGGCAGAGGTCAGTGCACTGGTTTATCCCGGGGGGCACGGCCCGTTATGGGACCTGCGTGACAACCCTGTTTCGGTTGCGTTGATCGAGTCGTTCAGCGCCTCGGGCAAGCCTGTCGCGACCATCTGCCATGCCGGCTGCGCGCTGCTGGATGCACGTAAAGGCGGCGGTCGTCCCTTGATCGAAGGTGTCCAGGTCACGGCATTCAGTGACAGCGAAGAAGCCGCTGTCGGTTTGGACAAGGCTGTTCCCTACCTGGTTGAAACCGATATGAAGGCGCTGGGTGCCGTGTATTCGAAGGCCGGTGATTGGGAGAGCCATGTGGTGGTGTCCGGTTCATTGGTGACCGGTCAGAACCCGGCCTCTTCGCTAGGTGTTGCCGATGCGGTGATGAAGCTTCTGAAGCGCTGATTTGCCAAGGTCTTCAACCAAAAACAATGATTGGAACGACTGCCATGAGCTTTGTGAAAACGAAAGAAGAGCTTCAGGAAATCCAGAGGATTCTCGCGCAGGGTCGCTGCACGATTGAAGGGGTTTCGATTGAATTTGAAACCACCTTCGAGTTTCTGCGCTCCGTGTTGCCGCCATGTTTTGACCTGCCGGCAACACCCACCGCCATCGCCAGTGTCTCTCGTTGGCAGAGTGAACTGTGCGGTGAGTTCGACTGCGGCATCATCGCGCTCAACTGCCGCTATAAGGAACTCGAAGGCACCACCATGCTGGTATTGGTTGTCAGCGGCGACATGCCCGTGACGATCGGGCGTGAAATGTGGGGTGAGGCCAAGAAGACCGGAATTGCCCAAGTCTATCGGGATGGCCATCAAGGGTATGGTTTCTGCGAGCGTAACGGTACGCGCCTGATCGAGATCGCGGCCGAATTCGGGGACGACCTGGGTCCTTCGAGCAGCGAAAGCTATGACTTCGAAATCAAGGCCGTGCCGCATTCCTCGGGCTATGGGTTGCAGCACGACCCGATCTTGAACTGCATGAAGAACCAGGAAAATCTCCGGGTGAAGCGAGAAGGCAAGGGCACGCTCAAGCTCAACGGCACGGCTTGGGACCCGCTGGACACTATTCCAATCGTCTCGGTCGGTACAGCCTGGTACACCGAGGGCGAGTCGACCTGGACAGTCCCGCGCCTGGACGTCCTGCCTGATCGGGATGCGTACTTGCCTTTCGTCTACGGCCAGAAATTCGACGACTTCCGCCTGTTCCGTAAGCCGGCACGCTTCCAGAACGGTCAGTAAGGGTACGCTCTGTCCATCAGTCATGAGGTCTGAAGGACATTTTTGGCGCCTGAGAGGTTGATGTCGGCCAGCGCCCTTGGCTGACTGACATCCATCTCAAAGGCGCCTTTTTTCATCAGCACTGACCGTTGCAGGCGCGCAACGAAACGCCCTCCAACGTCTTCCACGTCGATTCACTGTGAGAGCGGGCTTCGATGAAGTTGCTTGTATCCCCCTGGGGGGGATAGGATGTCGACCACATCCACCGAGGCTCACCTCATGAGCGACCACACCCACGACCACACCCATCCCCACCAAACCCATCCGGCAATCATCAAGCGCCTCAAGCGGGCGGACGGTCATTTGCGCAGCATCATCGCGATGATCGAAGAGGGCCGGGATTGCGTGGACATCGCCCAGCAATTGCACGCCGTGGAAAAAGCCGTGTGCCAGGCCAAGCGGACGTTGATCCAGGATCACATCGATCATTGCCTGGAAGACACCGTTTCGGCACTGGACAAGGGCGAGCGCGCGCCGTTGGAAGCTTTCAAACAAATCACCAAGTACCTCTAGGTAAATAACTCTAGGCCCGACATGCCCAATTTCGCTGAACTGCTGCAACAAGGGGGCGCTCACGCCTGGCTGTATTTTCCCAGTGCGATCCTGCTGGGGGCCTTGCATGGCCTGGAGCCCGGCCATTCAAAAACCATGATGGCAGCGTTTATCGTGGCCATTCGTGGCTCGGTCAAACAGGCTGTGTTGCTGGGGCTTGCCGCCACGCTTTCCCACACCGCCGTGGTGTGGCTGGTCGCTATCGGGGGCATGTACCTTGGTCAAGGGATGGATGCGCGGACCAGTGAGCCTTACTTCCAACTGGCGTCTGCGCTGCTGATCATCGTGATTGCCCTGTGGATGCTCTGGCGTACCTGGCGTGGCGAACGGATGTTCAGGCTCGAACACGATCATCACGATCACGATCACGACCATCACCATGGACATGACCACCACCACGATCATGCACATGCACACCCAACCCACGGGGGCCTGCAACTGGCGCCGGAGGGTTACCAGGATGCCCATGAGCGCGCCCACGCGGACGATATTCGCAAACGCTTCCACAACCGCCAGGTCACCACCGGCCAGATCGTCATGTTTGGCCTGACGGGTGGGTTGATTCCTTGCCCGGCGGCCATCACCGTCCTGCTGCTGTGCCTGCAAGTCAAGGAAGTCGCCCTGGGCGGCATGCTCGTGCTGTGTTTCAGCATTGGCTTGGCGATCACCCTGGTGAGTGTGGGCGCGGCGGCGGCCATCGGTGCCAGGCAGGCTTCCAACCGTTGGCCGTGGCTGGGTGCTGTTGCCCGGCGTGCGCCTTACCTGTCCAGCGTGTTGATCATCGCCGTCGGTGTGTATGTGGGCGTGCATGGCTGGATCGGTTTGAACTCATGAAGCGAGCGGGCAGGCGCAGACGCTGTGCCTGCCCGTGAAGCTTCCTATCGCAACAAGTGCACCACCAACCCCACGAGCGCACACCCCGCCAGCACCTGGATGACCCCGCGCTTGTAGCGCAGCAATGCAATCGCGGCGGCCAGGGCGATCAGCGCCGAAGGCCAGTCGAGCGCGCCGCTGAAGCCTTTGGGCCACAGCACGTGGTAGCCGAAGAAAAACGCCAGGTTGAGGATCACCCCGACCACTGCGGCGGTAATCGCCGTCAGCGGGGCGGTGAATTTGAGTTCGTTGTGGGTCGATTCCACCAGCGGGCCACCGGCCAGGATGAACAGGAACGAAGGCAGGAAGGTGAACCAGGTCACCAGGGTCGCCGCGACGGCGCCGGCCAGAAATACCTGGTCGGCACCGAATACCTGCGAGACATAGGCCCCGACGAAGCCGACGAACGCCACCACCATGATCAACGGCCCGGGGGTGGTTTCCCCCAACGCCAGACCGTCGATCATCTGTGTCGGGGTCAGCCAGCTGTAGTGGCCGACCGCGCCCTGGTACACATATGGCAGCACCGCATAGGCGCCGCCGAAGGTCAGCAGGGCGGCCTTGGTGAAGAACCAGCCCATCTGGGTCAAGGTGCCTTGCCAGCCAAACAGGGCGGTGAGCACGCCCATCGGCAAGGCCCACAGCAGCACGCCGATCACCACCAGCAGCGCGAGTTTCAGCCAATGGAAGCGGGCGTGGGCGGGAGAGGGCGTGTCGTCGTCGATCAAGGCCTGGCCGAAGGATTTGCCGGCGGCGCTGTGCCCGCCGACCTGGAATTTTTCCGGCGCCAGCCGCCCGCCCACATAACCGATCAGCGCGGCACTCAGGACGATCAGTGGGAACGGCACGTTGAAGGCGAAGATCGCGGCAAACGACGCCGCCGCGATGGCCCATAACCAGTTGTTCTTCAGGGCCCGCGAGCCGATCCGGTGCGCGGCCTGCACGACAATCGCCGTCACGGCCGGCTTGATGCCATAGAAGAGACCGGCCACCACCGGGACTTCACCGAAGGCGATGTACATCCAGGACAAGGCGATCAGGATGAACAACGACGGCAACACGAACAGCCCCCCGGCGATCACGCCGCCCCAGGTGCGATGCATCAGCCAGCCAATGTAGGTCGCCAACTGCTGGGCTTCCGGCCCTGGCAGTAACATGCAGTAGTTGAGGGCGTGCAGGAAGCGTCGTTCGGAGATCCAGCGGCGGCGCTCCACCAGTTCCTGGTGCATGATCGAAATCTGTCCCGCCGGCCCGCCGAAGCTGATGAAGCCCAGTTTCAGCCAGAACCAGAAGGCTTCGCGCAAGCTGATGGGCGTTGGCCGCGACTGATCCGGTCCTGCCGATGACTCGCAAGCCAAACTCATGGGTATTCCTCTTTTCATGAAAGCGATGAGCGGGGCTGTCGATGTCGACTCGCGACCCAATAGATTGTTCGGTGAAGCTAAACAGCTGCGGCAGGTAAACGCAACGAAGCCCCTTCCAGGGTTTTCCAGAGTTTACGCATCGTCGGGTTACGGTTGGCAATCGCACAGTACGAACGTATTTCCAGCCGCGTGCTCCATTGCTCATCGCCGGCCCTGACCAACAACCCGCGCTCCAACTCGTCCGCCACCGCGCTTTGCGGCAACCAGGCCACGCCATAACCTTCGATGGCCATGCGCATCAACAGCATGGCCATGTCGGCCTCATAGCAGCGTTGCAACGCCGTCGGGGCGGGGCCGTTCTTGATGACGATGTCGGCGACGCGGCCCAGGAACGTGGTGGCGGTGTAGGCGAGGTAGGGCACCGGCTTGCCGGAGCGTCCCGGCAGGCGGAACAGCGGCTCGCCCTTGGGGTTGGGCGCGCACAGGGGAACGAACGTGTCGTGGCCGAGGACCAGGCTGCCAAAACGTTCGGCGTCCAGCAGGATCGGGGCGAGCGGGTGGTGGTAGACCATCATCAAGTCGCAACTGCCTTCTTCGAGGGCGATGACCGCGTCGTGAATGTTGGCCGCCACCACCCGGGCATTGAACTGTTCGTTGTGTTGCTGGAACTGGCTGAGCCATTTCGGCAGGAAGGTCATCGAGAGGCTGTGGCCGGCGGTGATCTGGATGGACCGTCCGGGCATCCGCTCCACGTCGCGCAAGGTCGAGCGCAATCTCAACAGGCCGGCGAGGGTCTCCCGGCTTTCATCGCAGAAGGTCACGCCGGCGGGCGTGAGTTGGACGGGGTAAGTGCCGCGGTCGACCAACTTGACCCCCACCCATTCTTCCAGGGAGCGGATGCGCCGTGACAGGGCCGATTGCGTCACGCAGCGCACTTCGGCGGCGCGGGAAAAATTCTTGCACTCGGCGATCGCCAGGAGGTCGTCCAGCCATTTGAGTTGCATCTCGATTCTCCAGCGATGAGAGCGCCATCTTACTGCGCAATCTCCCGGCCCAGCAGGGCTTTTGCGTAACTATTCCAAAAGCGCATGGGGCTAGCCGGATTACTCATCATCCCTGCCGATGCGCTCCTTAGAATCGATCCTGCCAAGTAAAAAATTCCAAGAACTACTTGAGGATCGCATCGTGAAAAAGAATAAGCTCCCGCGTCGAATTGCCTTGGGCATTGCCCTGGGCGTGCTGGTGGGTTGGGCGTGTCACCATTTTGCAGGGAGCGAACAAAGTGCCAAGGAGGTCGCGGCATACTTCTCAATGGTCACCGACATTTTCCTGCGCATGATCAAGATGATCATCGCGCCGCTGGTGTTCGCGACGCTGGTGGGAGGGATTGCCAGCATGGGCAATTCCCGCTCCGTGGGCCGGATCGGCGCCCGGGCGATGGCCTGGTTCGTGACGGCTTCTGTGGTTTCGCTGCTGATCGGCATGGGGTTGGTCAATCTGTTCCAGCCTGGTGCCGGGTTGAACCTGGACGTGGCCCAACACGCGACGGCAGCGGTGCCGGTCAATACCGGTGATTTTAGCCTCAAGGCGTTTATCGGCCACGTGTTCCCGCGCAGCATTGCCGAGGCGATGGCCAATAACGAGATCCTGCAGATCGTGGTGTTCTCGCTGTTCTTCGGCTTTGCGCTGGCCGGCGTCAAGCGCGCCGGCTACACCCGGATAACGGACAGCATCGACGAGTTGGCCAAGGTGATGTTCAAGATCACCGACTACGTGATGGCCTTCGCGCCGATGGGTGTGTTTGCCGCCATCGCCTCGGCCATCACCACTCAGGGGCTCGGCTTGCTGGTGGATTACGGCAAGCTGATCGCCGAGTTCTACCTGGGAATCCTGATTCTCTGGGCGTTGTTGTTCGGGGCGGGCTACCTGTTTCTTGGCCGCTCGGTCCTGCACCTGGGCAAGCTTATTCGCGAACCGATCCTCCTTGCGTTTTCCACGGCCAGCAGCGAGTCGGCCTACCCGAAAACCATCGAAGCGCTGGAGAAGTTCGGTGCACCCAAACGCGTGTCCAGCTTCGTGTTGCCCCTGGGGTATTCCTTCAACCTGGACGGCTCGATGATGTACCAGGCGTTCGCCATCCTGTTCATCGCCCAGGCCTACAACATTGACCTGAGTTTCACTCAACAGATGCTGATTCTCCTGACGCTGATGATCACCAGCAAAGGCATGGCCGGTGTCGCGCGAGCCTCGGTGGTCGTGGTCGCGGCGACCTTGCCCATGTTCAATCTGCCCGAGGCGGGGCTGCTGTTAATCATCGGCATCGACCAGTTCCTGGACATGGCGCGCACCGCCACCAACGTGGTGGGTAACAGCATCGCGACGGCCGTGGTCGCCCGAGCCGAACCGCACGAGGAGCCCGTCGAGGACGTTGATGTGCCGACGCCCGCTCGGTGCCGAACCGAAGCGGTTGCGGCAGTGTGAGGAGTCGGTCATGAAGATGAAGGCGAAGCCGGGCGACAAGGCCACCGCGGTCCGCAAGCTGGGTATTGTCGGTGGGCTGGGGTCGCTGGCCGGGGGCGATCTGTTCTACAAGTTGATCAAATCCCGGGCGGTGCTCGAAGATCAGGGCCGCTACCATTTCCTGTTCGAGCAGCACCCGTTCAAGGACGTGCTGCTGCCCCTGGACCAGGGCGCGAGCATGACGTCGCGCAAGTTCTATGTGTTCCAGGTGTGCAAGTCCTTCGAGGACAGTGGTTTTGACGCGGTGATGCTGCCGTGCTTCGCCAGCCATACCTTCCGGGCGGAGATCGAGCAGGAACTGGGCATCGTGGTGCTGGACATGATGGCGGCGCTGACCCGGCATGTCGGCCTCAGCGTCCCGCCGGGGGCGACGCTGGGGGTGATCGCCTCCGACTTCGTGCGCCATTGCGGGTTGTTCGAGCGGCACTTGGGCCAGGACTTCAAGCTGGTCTACCCCGACGCGCCAGCCCAGGCGGGGTTGATGGAGGCCATGTACGGCGTCAACGGCATCAAGGACGGTCATTTGCAAGGCGTGCCACTGGAGGCGGTCTACCAGGCCTGCCTCTCGCTGCAAGCCCAGGGCGCGACGGTGATCTTGCCCGGCATGACCGAGTTGTCCCTGGTGTGTGCGGACTTGCAGCGCCGTGGCGTCGCGGTGCTGGACATCAACGAGATCTACGCCGATTTCGCCACGCTGGATCAGGCGCAACCGCGACCGCTGCCGTTCAAACTGGGCATCGTCGGCGGTGTCGGCCCGGCGGCGACGGTGGACTTCATGGCCAAGGTGGTGGCCAACACGCCAGCGGGCAAGGACCAGGAACACATCAAGATGGTGGTCGAACAGAACCCGCAGATACCGGACCGCACCGCCAGCCTGTTACGCGATGAAACCGATCCGACGATGGCGATGTACGCCACCTGCAAGCGCCTTGAAAGCGCGGGAGCCCACGCCATCGCGATCCCTTGCAACACCGCCCATGCTTTCGTCGAGCGCATTCAGGCGCACTTGCGGGTGCCCATCGTCAACATGTTGGGCGAAACCGTGGAGTGGATCCTGAACGCCTATGGCCCGGGCCAGGCAATCGGCCTGCTGGCGACGTCCGGCACGGTGCAGAGCCAGGTCTATCACCAGGCGGCCCGGCACGCCGGGTTGCAGATCCTGACGCCGGGCGTGGATTACCAGGCGCTGGTCATGGACGCCATCTACGGGCCGCGAGGGATCAAGGCCGGTTTCACCGACGGGCTGTGCAAGGAGCAACTGCTGCTGGCGGCCGAGCATTTGTGCGAGCTGGGCGCGAAAGTGCTGATCCTCGGCTGCACGGAGTTGCCCCTGGTGCTGGAGCATTGCGCGGCGTTCGAGATCAACGGGCGCCGCGTGGCGCTGGTCGACCCGACGAGGATCCTTGCAATGAAGTGCGTTGCGTTGGCCGAGAAAGCCGAGGCATCGGTGGCCGCTGCCAAGGCTGTAAGGACTTGAAATAACCTGTTCGGACTGGGGACATAGTTAACACCTGTGGCGAGGGAGCTTGCTCCCGCTGGCCTGCGAAGCAGGCCCCGACGTCGTTTCAGACAAACCGTGTCGTCCGGTTTACGAATGCTACGCCCGATGCGTCGGACCGTCCGAGCGGGAGCAAGCTCCCTAGCCACGGGATTGGTGGTGTTTGGTCTGGCGTCATCGCGAGCAAGCTTTGCTCCCACCGTTGGTCCAGGCCCAATGGTGAATCAAACCGCCTTGGCCGGCTCCCGCAAGGCGGCAATATCCCGCTTGGGCGGTGCGCCAAACAGGCGGCCGTATTCGCGGCTGAACTGTGAAGGGCTTTCGTAGCCCACCTTGTAGGCCGCGCTCGCCACGTCCATGTGCTCGTTGAGCATCAGGCGCTTGGCTTCGTTCAGGCGCAGCCACTTCTGGTATTGCAGCGGGCTCATCGCGGTGAGCTGGCGGAAGTGGTGGTGGAAGGTGGGGGGGCTCATCTGCACCTGTGCTGCCAGATCGTCCACGCGTATGGGCGCGGTGTAGTTCAATTTCAGCCAGTCGATGGCCTTGGCGATCCGGTAGCCCTGGCTGCCGATGCAGGCGATCTGTTGCAGCCGCGTGCCCTGCTCGCTCATCAAGAGGCGGTAATGCAGTTCGCGCTGAATCAAGGGCGCCAGCACCGGGATCGCTTCGGGTTCGTCCAGCAACCCCAGCAGGCGTACGAAAGGTTCCAGCAGATCCGGTGTCGCCGCGCCGATGCCCACGCCGACACCCACCGGCTTGTCCCGGTTCGGTGCAAGGCCGCCCTGGGCGATGAGGTCAGCCACCAGGCGCAAATCGAGCCGCAGGACCAGGCCCAGGCAGGGCTGTTTCTGGCTTGCCACCAGCACCTCGGAATTGGCGGGGATGTCCAGCGACGTCATGAGGTATCGGTGGGTGTCGTAGCCATACGCCTGGCCCCCGATCCAGAGCTGCTTCACGCCTTGGGCCACGAGCACGATGCTCGGTTCGACCATGCAGATGACGGGGGCCGCCGGGGCTTCGCGACGAAAGAGGCCCAGGCCGCTGATCGATGTTTCGAAGTCGCCCGAACGCGCGGTCCGGGCGCCGATGACGGCGGCGAGGGTCTGTTGCAAGGAGCGGTGTTGGCTGGCCATCTGGGGTCCGGTGTGTTTGAGGTTGATAGCTATGGGCAGAACATTAGCCTGCCAGGCGAAGCGCTGCCTATAGGTCGGCTGATAAGCCATAGGATCAGGCAAGAATTGCACGGGAATGTGCTATCGGCCATCCACGCGGCTGCCGGAAAATGAAGGCATTCCCACCCAGCGAGGAGTCTTCTCATGCGTGTCCAAGCCTACGGCGCCCACGCGGGCGACAAGCCCCTTGAGCCCCTGCAAATCACCCGTCGAGCCCCCGGCGCCCATGATGTCCAGATCGACATCGCCTTCTGTGGCATCTGTCACTCGGACCTGCACCAGGTGCGTGCCGAATGGGCGGGCACGCAGTTCCCCTGCGTGCCGGGCCATGAAATCGTCGGCCGGGTTTCGGCAGTCGGCGCCCACGTGTCGGGTTTCAAGACTGGCGACCTGGTCGGCGTCGGTTGCATCGTCGATAGCTGCAAACACTGCGACGACTGCGACAGCGGTCTGGAGAACTACTGTGACGGCATGATCGGCACCTATAACTTTCCGACCCCGGACGAGCCAGGCTGGACCCTGGGCGGCTATTCGCAAAACATCGTGGTGCATGAGCGCTATGTGTTGCGCATCCGTCACCCGCAAGCGCAACTGGCCGCCGTCGCGCCACTGTTGTGCGCGGGCATCACCACTTATTCGCCTCTGCGGCACTGGAATGCCGGGCCGGGCAAGAAGATCGGCGTGGTCGGCATCGGAGGCCTGGGCCACATGGGCATCAAGCTCGCCCATGCGATGGGCGCTCACGTCGTGGCGTTCACCACCTCCGAATCCAAGCGCGAAGCGGCTCGGCAACTGGGGGCCGATGAGGTCGTGGTGTCGCGCAATGCCGAGGAAATGGCGACCCACACCCAGAGTTTCGACCTGATCCTCAACACCGTGGCCGCGCCCCACGATCTCGACGCCTTGCTGGTGCTGCTCAAGCGCGACGGCACGATGACGCTGGTGGGCGCCCCGGCGACCCCGCATCCATCGCCCAATGTCTTCAACCTGATCATGAAGCGGCGCACCGTCGCCGGGTCGATGATCGGCGGCATTGCCGAAACCCAGGAGATGCTGGATTTCTGCGCGCAGCACGGCATCGTTTCCGACATTGAGCTGGTGCGCGCCGACCAGATCAACGAGGCCTACGAGCGCATGCTCAAGGGTGACGTCAAGTATCGCTTCGTGATCGATAACGCGACCTTGGCCAGCTAAGCCATCGCGAGCAGGCTCGCTCACAGGAAAGGGGCGATGTGGGCGCGCAATCTGCGGACGCCCGCGATCAATGAGCCGCCACCCCACCCCCCGAGTCTTAAACAAATCCCCTGTGGCGAGGGAGCTTGCTCCCGCTGGCCTGCGTGAAGCAGGCCCCTGCACGGTTTCAGTTGCACCGAGTTGCCCGGTTTACGACTGCTGCGCCCGAGGCGTCGGACCGGCCGAGCGGGAGCAAGCTCCCTCGCCATGGGGTTGGTGGTGTTTGGGCTGGCGTCATCGCGAGCTCGCTCACAGGTCCATCAAGCAAGCGTCAAAGCCCCAGGCCTTCTTCCACCAATGCAAGCAGGGCGTCTTCGTCCAGGGCGAGGGCGTTGGGGCGCGGTTGCCCGGTCGAGCTTGGCGCCTGGATATGCCACAGCGAGTCACCGTGCTCGCCGACCGTGCGCACAAGGCGGCGCAGTTGTCCTTTCAGGTGGACTTCGATGCAGCCTTCGCCTTCGGAAGAAAAGCGGGCGATCGGGTCGAGTTCGATACGCCGGTGATTGCCCTCGATCACCAGTTGATCGATGGCGTAGTGGTAGGACGAGCCGCTGCCGTGGCGTTCAAACACGTGGGTGGGATTGTGCCGGATGTCCAGGCCGGCCTCGCAGACCGGTGCCAGCCAGGTCTCGATCTGCCGGTACAGTTCGTAGACCTGGGCGGGCCAGTGTTCGATGGCCAGGTCGGCGCAATGATCGGTATCGGCCGGGGTCCGTTGGGCTTGCCTCAGTTTGGCCGCCAGTTGGTCTGCCTTGCTCATGTCGATTTTCCCTGTCGTGATGATTGGATTGGCTCAATGAGGTTGAGCTTAGCCGAAGGGGGGGCAGATTCATTTGCGCTGGATCATGTGACGGACCTGGCGTGGGTCATGACGACCTGCTCGCCACCGCGGCGTTTTTGGATCCAGTCGGGCCATCCATCGACTCGGCGACACGCGCAAATTGCCGCCCCACAAACGGTAGGCTAAGCTCTCGAATATTGGGGGGTTTGAGCGAATTGCTCATGCTTTTGCCCCCCCTCAGGATTTCGCTTGCCTATCCCCATCATCGATCCGCTCCATCCTCCCGGCGGTGCCTTGAAACGTCTCCCCCTGCTCAAGGCAGCGGTGATGTTTATCGCGGCGGTCTGCCTGTGCCTGTGTGGTTTGCTCTATCTGCAACTTGAACAGTCCCGCCACCAGGATCTGACATCGGCCCGCGTCGCCTCGGTCAACCTTACCCAAGCCATGGCCCAACAGGCCCAGGACACCTTCCTTCAGGCGGATCTGGTGCTGGCCAGCCTGGCAGATTGGATCCAATCAGACGGTTTCGGTCCGGACATGCGACCGCGCATGCATAACACCTTTGTCCGGCGGGTGCAGTCCCTCGAACAACTGCAAGGTTTGTTCCTGTTCGACAAGCAAGGTCATTGGGTCGTGACCTCGTTCGACAAACTGGTCAAGGGCGCCGGGGTCGCGGATCGGGAGTACTTTCTTTTCCACCAGCAGAATGCTTCGTTGATCGCCCACATCGGGCCGGCGATTCGCAGTCGGCAGGATGGCCAGTGGATCATTCCGGTTTCACGGCGCGTGAACGACAAGGACGGCAACTTCCAGGGCGTGTTGATGGCCGGGATCAAGATGGGCTACTTCGACAAGTTCTTCAGGAGCTTCAGCCTCGACGAAAAAAGCGAGATGACCCTGGCCTTGTCCGATGGGACGTTGCTGGCCCGCCGGCCTTACGATGAGGCGCGAATCGGCTGGCCGTTGGCCGAGGAGCCTATTTTCAAGCATGACACGGTCGTCGGTCTGGGCGGCGAAACCGTGATCCGCTCCGCAGTCGATGGTGTGGTCCGGTTATACGGCCACCGGCATTTGCAGGCCTACCCACTGGTGGTCACCGCGGCGATGTCCGAGGAGGCGATCCTGGCGGGCTGGTCCGGCAGGGCGTTCCAGTCCAGCCTGATCGTGGCCTTGGTGGTCCTGGGCATTTGCCTGTTCGGGTGGGTATTCGCCCGCCAGGTGCGCAACAGCGAGCGGATCGAGGCCGACCTGCGCAAGGCCCAGGAGGCGTTGGAACTGATCGCCACCCATGACAGCCTGACCGGGCTGGCGAACCGGAGGCTGTTCGAACGGGCGTTGGACATCGAGTTCGGCCGAGGTGCTCGCCAGCACAGCCCGCTGAGCCTGATCATGGTCGATATCGATTTCTTCAAGCGCTACAACGACACCTATGGGCACGTGGCCGGGGATCATTGCCTGGCGCAAGTGGCGCAGGTATTGAAAGATTGTTGTCACCGCAAGGCTGACCTGGCGGTGCGTTATGGTGGCGAGGAATTCGCGGTGCTGCTGCCCGATACCAACCTGAGCGGGGCGATGGCGCTGGCCGAGCAAATTCGCCACCGGGTCATCGACAGGCACATCGTTCACTCCGGCTCGCCCACCGGTTACCTGACGGTAAGCCTGGGTTGCTATGCCTTCGTGCCCAGCAGCCTGGACAGCATCGAAGTGTTCATCCAGCGGGCCGACGCCGCCCTGTACCAAGCCAAGCACGAGGGTCGCAACCGCGTGGCGGTCTTGTCGCTGCAAGACGAACTGGATGCGCTGCAACGTTCGGATCGTTGAGATCGGTTGGAATCATTGACGAGGGGCGACGGTCCATTGCTCAGTCAGTTCATCCTGCATTTGCAGCCCCGCTACACGCTCGATGGCCAGGAGATCGTGGCCGTGGAAAAGCGGCGTTGAACGGCGGGGGCGTGAGAAGCTCGGCCATTGGCAGTCCCGGGCCATTATTGTCTGGTGCGGGGAAATGCCTTATACCAGCCCGAACGCAGCGCGCGTCTCCAGCGGCGCTGCACCGGACCGGAAAGGACACCCCATGGACACGTTTCAACTGAGCGATTCGAAGCGCTATCTACAGCGCTTGGGTTTCGACCACAAGCCCGCACCGACCCTCGACACCCTGCAACAGCTTCAACGGCGCCATACGGCTGAGTTTCCGTTCGAGACCCTCTCCACGCTGCTGCGCCAACCGGTGCCCATCGACCTGGCGTCGGTCGAGCGCAAAGTCTTCGAACAGGGGCGCGGCGGTTATTGCTATGAGCTCAACCAGTTGTTTTTGGCCTTGCTCCAGGAGCTGGGCTTCGAGGCGCGGGGCATCACTGGCCGGGTGGTGATGAATGCGCCTGAGGGCACCTGGGCCGCCCGTACTCACCGTCTGAGTTTGGTGACGTTCGATGGCGTGCGCTACATCACTGACGTCGGCTTCGGTGGCATGGTGCCCACCGCACCGTTGCTGCTGGACAGCCGCGATGCCCAATTCACCCCCCACGAACCGTACCGGATCGAGGCCCAGGCGGACGGCTACATGCTGCGCGCCAACGTCGCCGGCGAGTGGCGGCCGATGTACCTGTTCGACCTGCAACGCCAGGAAGACATCGACTACACCCTCGGCAACTGGTACGTCAGCAACCACCCGGAGTCGCCGTTCATGGGCCGGCTGATGGTGGCCCGCACGGGCGACAAGCTGCGCAAGACGCTCAACGGCAACAGCTACGCCGTACACCGGATCGGCGAAGAGAGTGAGCGACGGACCCTCACCGACGCCGATCAACTGATCGACTTGCTGGAGCAGGAGTTCGGCCTGCGTGTTCCGCCGCGGGAACTCTTGCGCCCAGCTGTGCAGGGGGTATTGGACTAAGGAGGGTTGGCGAGGGCGGGAGTCGGCTAGGGTTTTCTGACGGGGTGCGCAACAAGTTGTATACAACTCTATGGACATTTGTTCCGAGTTTTGAATACAGTGTGCGCATAACAAAAACCAGGGAAACCCCGAACCATGAAAACGCCCCATGTTTCACTCCCACGGCCCGAGGACGAAAACCTTGGCGTCGGCGCGAATATGGCTTACGGCCTGCAACATGTGTTGACCATGTATGGCGGCATTGTCGCGGTGCCGTTGATCATCGGCCAGGCGGCCGGGCTGGCACCGGCGGACATCGGCCTGTTGATCGCGGCGTCATTGTTTGCAGGCGGGCTGGCGACACTGTTGCAGACCCTCGGCCTGCCGTTCTTTGGCTGTCAGTTGCCGCTGGTCCAGGGCGTTTCGTTTTCCGGCGTCGCGACCATGGTGGCGATCGTCGGCACGGATGGGGAGGGCGGCATGCAAGCCATCCTGGGCGCGGTGATCGCCGCCTCCCTGATCGGCTTACTGATCACCCCGGTCTTCTCGCGCATCACCCGGTTCTTCCCACCACTGGTCACGGGCATCGTGATCACCACCATCGGCCTGACGCTCATGCCCGTGGCTGCACGCTGGGCGATGGGCGGTAACAGCCACGCCAGCGATTTCGGCAGCATGGCGAACATTGGCCTGGCCGCCGTGACCCTGGTGCTGGTGTTGCTGCTGAGCAAGCTGGGCAACGCGAGTATTTCCCGGTTATCGATCCTGCTGGCCATGGTCGTCGGGACGGTCATTGCCGTGTTCCTCGGCATGGCGGATTTTTCAGGTGTCAGCCAGGGCCCGATGTTCGGTTTCCCGACGCCGTTTCACTTCGGCATGCCGGCCTTCCATATTGCCGCGATCCTGTCCATGTGCATCGTGATCATGGTGACGCTGGTGGAAACGTCGGCCGATATCCTGGCGGTGGGCGAGATCATCGACACCAAGGTCGACTCCCGGCGCCTGGGCAATGGCCTGCGGGCTGACATGCTGTCGAGCATGATTGCGCCGATCTTCGGTTCCTTCACCCAGAGTGCCTTCGCCCAGAACGTCGGGCTGGTGGCCGTGACCGGGATCAAGAGCCGTTTCGTGGTGGCCACCGGTGGGGTGTTCCTGGTGGTGCTCGGCCTGTTGCCGTTCATGGGCCGCGTGATCGCCGCCGTGCCGGCTTCCGTCCTGGGCGGCGCCGGTATCGTGTTGTTCGGTACCGTGGCCGCCAGCGGCATCCGTACGCTGTCGAAGGTCGATTACCGCAACAACGTCAACCTGATCATCGTGGCCACCTCCATTGGCTTCGGCATGATCCCCATTGCCGCGCCGAACTTCTACGATCACTTCCCAAGCTGGTTCGCGACCATTTTCCATTCGGGCATCAGTTCCTCGGCCATCATGGCCATCGTGCTGAACCTGACCTTCAACCACTTCACCCGAGGCAACTCCGACCAGCAGTCCGTCTTCGCCGCCGGCACCGAGCGGGTGCTGCGCTACCAGGATCTGGCGGCGCTGCGCGAAGGGGACTACTTCAGTGAGGGCAAACTGCACGACTGCGATGGCAATGAGGTGCCCGTGATCGCCGAGCCCTCCCATGCCCCGACCGAACATGCCCCGACCGAACATGGGCCGGTTCGACTCAAGAGCAGTGAGCACGTCTGAGCGCCCGCTCATCCATCAAACCGCGGCAAATAAAAAATGCCTGTGATCACTGATCACAGGCATTTTTTGTATTCTCGGCGACTGGATTACCAGCGACCGTAATGACCCCGGGGCGGACCATAGTAGTAGCCCCGTGGTGGCCCGTAATACACCGGGGCCGGGCGATAGTAGATCGGTTGTTCTACATACACCGGCTGCGGCTGGTAGTAGACCGGAGGCGGTTGCTGCACATAGACCGGCTGCGGCTGGACATAGACCGGTTGCTCCACGTACACCGGCCGATCACGGTTGATGAGGGCCGAGCCGACGATGGCTGAACCGACAATGGCACCAAATACGGCGGGCCCCTCCCAACCACCACGACCGTGGGCGGATGCCTGGCCGGTGACCGCGAGTGCCCCCATGAGCAGGGCAATGATGGGAAGTTTACGATTCATGGCTGTTCCTCGTTTCGGCCCCGGCGGCTGTGGTCTGCGACAGACCCGTTGAGGGTCGCGGGGGTACTTGCTCTGACAACGATTTTTCCAGAATTTACCGCGCCGTTGGGTAAATATTGTGTAAGGTCTGTACCGCTTTCGTTACCGCGTCGCCCCTGGTCGCCTGGCTGGAGGCCGCGCCTGGCTTGGGCTCGTCATCGAATTGAAGCGGACGGGGCGGTGATTCCGTCTGTCCGAAAGTCAACGCAAGGAGATCCGCATGCAGATCAATCCCAACAAAGACACCCAGCTGTGCATGTCGCTGTCGGGGCGCCCGGGGAACTTCGGCCTGCGCTTTCATAACTACCTGTATGAGCAACTGGGGCTGAATTTCTACTACAAGGCTTTCAGCAGCCAGGACCTGCCCGGTGCCGTGGGTGGCATCCGGGCCTTGGGCATCCGTGGCTGCGGCGTGTCGATGCCGTTCAAGGAGGCCTGCATTGCCCTGGTGGACGAACTGGACCCTTCCGCCGCAGCGATCCAATCCATCAACACCATCGTCAACACCCAGGGCCACCTGAAAGCCTACAATACCGACTACATCGCCATCGCCCAGTTGCTGCACACCCATGCGGTGCCCAAGGACGCCACGTTTGCGCTGCGCGGCAGCGGCGGCATGGCCAAGGCGGTGGCCAGCGCCTTGCGCGACGGCGGGTATCCGAACGGTGTGATCGTGGCGCGCAACGAAGCCACCGGGCGCGCCCTGGCCGAGTCCCTGGGCTACGCCTGGCAGGCTGAATTGGCTGGTCTTCGGCCGCAGATGTTGATCAACGTCACGCCGATCGGCATGAGCGGCGGCCCGGAAGCCGATCAGTTGGCGTTCGAGCCCGCCGCCATTGCAGCGGCCGAGATCGTGTTCGATGTCGTGGCGGTGCCGTCGCAAACGCCATTGATCGTGCGCGCCCAGGCCGAAGGTAAACGGGTCATCACTGGCCTGGAAGTCATTGCGATCCAGGCCTTGGAGCAGTTCGTGCTCTACACTGGCGTACGACCCAGCCAGGAACAGTTCGAAAAAGCCGTGGCCTTCGCCCGCTCCTGAACGGCGGTTACTCCAGCCGGTCCAGCCGCTCTTCCAGGGCGGCGATCCGCGCTTCGAGCTCTTCGATGCGCTCCAGCGAAACACCGCCGGTGCTGCGCTCTACAGGGTGCTGGCGGGCGGCGAGAATCGCTTCGATGTCCGCCGGGTCACCCATGGCGTGCACATAGCGGTCCTCGCGCTGGCCGGCCTGGCGCGGCACCAGCAATGCCAGGCCGCGGGCGATCAGGCGCTCCAGCTGATGCAGCACTTGCTCGGTGTCTTCGAAGTCGTGCATCCGGCCGCTGCGGGTGAGCAGTTCGTTGATGGTTTGCGGGCCGCGCAAGAACAGCAGCCCCATCAGGACCACCTGGGCCGGCACCAGCTCCAGGGCCTTGTCGAGCCGGTGTTCCCAGCGGTCGGCACGACTGCCCATCACCAAGCGGGTAAACCCTTGGCCTTCCAGTGCTCGCAGGCTCTGCCCGACTTGGCCCGGGTTGAGGTTCATCACTGGTT
This sequence comes from Pseudomonas sp. FG6, assembly GCF_057809015.1. Lineage (NCBI taxonomy): Bacteria > Pseudomonadati > Pseudomonadota > Gammaproteobacteria > Pseudomonadales > Pseudomonadaceae > Pseudomonas > Pseudomonas sp. FG6. Next base: position 91,790 of record NZ_JBMDJD010000007.1, on the reverse strand, counting down.
CGCGGCTGGTTTTCTGGTTGCAAGCCAATACCAGGGCGTTGAGGGTCAGCGGATAGGTTTCAGGGTTGGTGGCCTGTTTTTCGACCAGCGCGCCGAGGATGCGGATTTCTGTACTGCTGAGCCGGGGTTCTTCAGCCTGGCTTTGTTCGTCGATGCTCATCGCGCGTTCCCTATGCTGTGGAAGCCGCCTAGCCTAATCCTTGCGCAATAAAAGACAAGTCGTGCAACGAGCCGTGGCTATAATCGCTTCCGTTTGATTCATTCTTTCCTGCCAACTGCATGAGATCGCCATGACTATTTCCCTGTACGCCGCCTCCGTCCCGGTTTTCAAGCAGATGCTCAACGCCTTGAGCGATGTGCTGAACAAGGCCGAAGCCCACGCCACCGCGAAAAACATCGACCCGAACGCTTTCCTGCAAGCCCGCCTGTACCCGGACATGTTCCCGTTGGTGCGCCAGGTGCAGATCGCCGTGGACTTCGCCAAGGGCGTGTCTGCGCGTCTGGCTGAGATCGAAGTACCGAAATACGACGACAGCGAGACCACCTTCGCCGAGCTGCAAGCCTTGATCGCCAAGGTACTGGCCTTTATCGATGGCATCGCTGCGGCACAGATCGACGGCAAGGAAGGCATCGAGATCGTTACCCGTCCGGGCACGCCGAAGGAAAAACGCTTCACTGGCCAGAACTACCTGCTGACCTACGGCCTGCCGCAGTTCTTCTTCCACATCACCACTGCCTACGCATTGCTGCGCCACAACGGCGTGGAAGTGGGCAAGCGCGACTACATGGGCGCGTTCTAACTCGCCGCCACAAAAAAGCCCGGGACGGTTTGGGCCGTTCCCGGGCTTTTTTGTGGCTGTGATGTCTGTGCAGCGGCGATGTACCGAGGCGCCTACTTCGCGAAAGCGCAAGATCCGTCACTGCATAAGTCAGGTTGCCCAGATCGGTTATGCCGTACGCGCCAGCTTCTCTTCCTCACCCAGGCAAGCCGCCGCAGTGAACAGCACATCGGTCGACGAGTTCAACGCTGTCTCCGCCGAGTCTTGCAGGACCCCGATGATGAACCCGATCGCCACCACCTGCATGGCGATCTTGCTGGGAATGCCGAACAGGCTGCACGCCAGGGGAATCAGCAACAGCGAACTCAAGCGCGTTTGTCTGGTCGGCGCATTCTGTTAGGCTTTGTCGTCATCACCTTTCTATTTTCGCCGGCGAGCCCTTGGGCTGACGCTGGTGTCGTCGTTTTGCCGGAGTTCTGCATGCTGTTACCCATTTTCCTGTTGTCGGCCGCCGGCTTTACCGTGCTGACCACGGAATTCGTCATCGTCGGGCTGCTGCCCGCCATTGCCCGCGACCTGCACGTCAGCATTCCCCAGGCCGGACTGCTGGTGACGTTGTTCGCGTTTACCGTGGCAGCGTTCGGGCCGTTCCTGACCGCCTGGTTCGCGCGCGTCGAACGCCGCAAGTTGTTTATCAGCGTGCTGGTGATGTTCGGCCTGGCCAACCTGCTGGCGACATTCGCCCCGAACATCTGGGTCATGGGCATTGCCCGGCTGATCCCGGCCTTGGGCCTGCCGGTGTTCTGGGCGCTGGCCAGCGAAACGGCGGTGGACATCGTTGGGCCGCAACACGCTGGGCGGGCCATCGCCCGAATCGGTTTCGGCATCGTCTGTGCGACGGTGTTCGGCATTCCCGTGGGCACGCTGATCAGCGATGCGTTTGGCTGGCGCAGCGCGTTTGCGGTTCTGGCGGTCATCGCTTTCGCCAAGGCGTTGTTGCTGTTCATCTATCTGCCGAAGACCCAGCTGCACCAGCAGCAGGTCAGCCTGCGCTCGCAATTGAAGATCCTGCGCAGCCCCTTGATGCAAGGGCATGTGCTGCTGTCGATCCTGGTGTTCAGCGGCATGTTCACGGCCTACACCTACCTGGCGGATATCCTCGAGCGCCTGGCCGGGTTCGACGGCACCCTCGTAGGTTGGTGCCTGATGGGCTTTGGCGCCGTAGGGTTGCTTGGCAACTCCTTGGGTGGCCGGGCGGTGGACCGGCATCCGCTGATCGCGTCGATGGTGTTCTGCCTGTTCATGATCGGTGGCATGGTGGCGTTGGTGCCGAACATCCACTCGACCCTCGGCCTGGCGCTGGCGATGGGCGTCTGGGGAGTGACCCAGGCAGCCCTGTTCCTGGTCAGCCATGTGCGCCTGATGAAGGCCGCCCCACACGCGCCGGCCTTTGCCGCCTCGCTGAACATCGCCGGCGGCAACCTGGGCATCGGCCTGGGGGCAATGATCGGCGGGCGGGTCATCGATACCCTGGGGCTGGGCAGCGTCGGTTTCGCCGCCGCCGGCCTCATCGTGGTGTCGATCCTGCTGGCGTTGTGGCTGATGACCATCAACCCGCGTGTCGCCTGTGCCGACGGCTAATCGTTGAACAGCTGGCGGCGCGCGCCTTCGGCAATCGCGACGATGCCCGGGTGGCTGACCTTGCGTTCCACGGAAATGGCGTAGAAGGATTCGCTCACCGCGTCGGTCTGGCCGATGAGTTGTACGCCGTACTGGCGCTCGATTTCTTCGGCAATCACGCTCGGGCCGATGAAAATCCCGCTGCCGGATTGGCCGAAGGCCTGCATCAACGCGCTGTCATCGAATTCGCCAACGATGCGCGGCTGGATCTGTTGCTCGGCAAACCAGCGTTGCAAGCGGTTGCGCACCACGGTTTCCGGGCCGGGAATCAGCAGCGGGGCATCCTGCAGCCCATGGGGGAAGTCCGGCCCGTAGCGTTCGGCGAGCGCGGCGGTGGCGAAGAAGCTGATCCCGCATTCCCCCAATTTCTGGCTGTAGCCTTTGATGTCCAGATGGCTTGGCATCGGGCTGTCGGAGATCACCAGGTCCAGACGCTGGATCGCCAGGTCCGCCAGCAGCCGTTCGAGTTTGTCCTCGCGACAGGTGATGCGCAGCGGCTCGTTCAACTCCATGGTCGGTGCCAGCAGGCGATAAACGATGGATTTGGGCACGACGTCCGCCACCCCGACCCGAAACAGGGTTTGCTGCTCATTGGGCTGGGCCCGCAGCATCAGCTCCAGCTCGCCGCCCAGCTGGAACATGTGTTCGGCATAGGGCAAGGTCTGGCGACCGGCTTCGGTCAATTCCAGTTGCCGTCCGACCCGGCGAAACAACTTGATGTGATAGGTCTGTTCGAACAGCGAAATCTGCCCGCTGATGGTCTGAGGAGTGAGGTTCAGCTGCTCGCAGGCCCGCACGATGCTGCCGGTTTTTGCTACGACCCAGAAGTAATGCAGTTGTCGGTAATTGAGCATGGGTTCACACAACTTCGTAAAAATCGAAGTATAGGCGCTGAAAATACGAATTTTTCTGAAGTGTACGCGTCTCTAGAATGCGTTGCCAGGCGGGCACCGAACCTGCCCTAAGCCCTCTAACCGCGTATCGAGTCAGGACTGACCCATGGATTATCTTCTACAACTCGCCGCCAGCCCCACCGCGTGGATCGCCTTGGCGACCCTGGTCGTCATGGAAATCGTGCTGGGTATCGATAACCTGATCTTCATTTCGATCCTGACCAACAAGCTGCCCGCACAGCATCGCGCCAAGGCACGGCGGATCGGTATTGGCATGGCGTTGATCCTGCGCCTGGGCTTGTTGAGCACCATTGCCTTCATTGTGCAGTTGACTGAGCCGGTCATCGAAATACTGGGCCAGGCGTTCTCCTGGAAAGACATGATCCTGATTGCCGGCGGTCTGTTCCTGCTCTGGAAAGCCACCACCGAGATTCACCACAGCATGGATCCTTCCCCGGATGACCCGAAATCGGCCTCGTCTGGCGTGACCCTTGGTTTTGCTGCCGCTATCGGGCAGATCCTGATGCTGGACCTGGTGTTCTCCATCGACAGCATCATCACGGCCGTGGGCATGACGGAACACCTGCCGATCATGATCGTCGCGGTGGTGGTCTCGGTATTGGTGATGTTGCTGGCCGCCGAGCCGTTGGCCAAGTTCATCAACGACAACCCGACGGTGGTCATGCTGGCTTTGGGCTTCTTGATCATGATCGGCATGACGCTGATCGCCGAAGGTTTCGGCGCCCATGTGCCTAAAGGCTATGTCTATGCCGCCATGGCGTTCTCGGCCGCTATCGAGGTGCTGAACATGATGGCCCGCCGGGCCCGGCAGAAGGCGGTGGCGAACAACGCCTGATCTGATAGCCGTAAAAAAGCCGTTCGGAGCCTGTCCGGACGGCTTTTTTCATGGGAAGAAATGTTCAGTGCGCGGCAACGTGGTGCCGGGCTGGTTTTGCGGTATTTTCCGACGGCTGTGCGGGTGTGTGGTGATGGCGGCGGGAAATGCGCAGCACCCCCCAAAGCATGGCGGCCGCCACGCTCAGCCAGCCGAATATCAGCATCAGAATTGTCGTTGTCGGGCTCATCTGTGCCTCCTTCTGCCCGGATTCAGGGCCATGCACACTCTGTATAAGGGACAGTCTAGCCGGCCAAGTGTTGCAGGCAATCGATTGCCCCTGGTCAAGGGCAGAAGGGTTCGTTCTATCGGAGCTGTCCATCTGCTGTTTAAGGCTATACCCGAGGCGGTGTGCGTCTTATGATCTAAGGCCCAAGCCTGGCCTGGACGCCAGGTGCCTGTAAGAGAGTCCACATGTTGCCGGTCATTTCCTCTTTTCGATCCCTTATGCTGGCGACAGCCTGTATTGCGGCCCTGGCGGGTTGCGCAGGCAACGTATCGCCGCAGATCCAACGCCTGCCTGAACGGGTAGAACTCAACAGCGTGCCGTTCTATCGAGGCGAAATGTACCAGGGCGCCCCGCAGTCCCTGGCGGCCTTGCTGACGTATCAAGGCACCGTGATCACGCCGGGGCTGCTGGAAAAACCCTTGCGCCTGCCGGGTGGTGAAGGCGATTTGCAGTGGAGCATCCCAACCCTGGCGCGTGAGTATGGATTGGTGGTGTACCCCCTGCGTGCCAGGTTACCTATGCTGTTGGAGCAGGTCGCAGCCGGTTATCCCGTCCTGGTGCGCTACGCCGAGGGCTCGCCGTTCTGGCCCGAGATACACTATGGCGTCCTCGTCGGCTATAACCGCCAGAAACAGACGGTCTTGCTGCGGGCAGGTAACAATCTTCGGGAGTCGAGGAGCTTCAGTGCTTTCGAATCGGACTTCCAAAGCTTGGGTGGCTGGGCGGTGTTGCTCCAGAAACCCACGCAGCTTCCGGCCAACGTCGAACCAGAGCGTTGGCTCAAGGCTGCGCAGGAATTGGCCGGGGCCGGGCAGGAGCAAGCGGCGGCGCGCGCCAGACAGGCCTTGGACGCCGCGCATTGATCCATTGTCCCGTTCGTCACTTGCCGGGCACGACCTTGTCGGCCTGAAGCTCTCACGCTCAAGGCCCGGAATATCCGGGCCATGATTCGAGGAGGCAGGTATGGCGCAGTCGAAAACACCTACGGGGCCGCATTCTTCCGAGCATTCATCCGGCGAGGGCCTGGGTTTCGATCCGGATTCGCCGGACCTCGACGATCCGCAAGTCGACCCGGCAGGGCCGGCCAAGGCGCCCTTGGACGGGGAGAAGGAGCGCCAGGCGCCCAGGACTCATGATCCATTGGGTGATCTGAAGCCTTGAGCAAAGAAAAGCCCCGACGAGTCGGGGCTTTTCTTTGTGGTTTATTTGGACGCTTCCGTCACGCCACTCTGGCGACTCTTGAGATTCTTCGCCGCCTTGTATTGCAAGGCCACCGACGGCACATCGGCGCTCTTGCCCGTTTCCACCCAACTGCGTATCCGGCTGGCATCAGCGAAATGGGTGTACTTGCCAAAGGCATCGAGAATCACCAATGCCATCGGCCGATTACTCATTTTCGTCACCAGCACCAGGCAGTGGCCGGCCTCATTGGTGAAGCCCGTCTTGGTCAACTGAATGTCCCAGTTGGCCTTGTGGATCAGGTGATCGGTGTTGCGAAAGCCCAGGCTATAGACCGGCTTGCGGAAGGTAACGGTCTTTTCCTTGGTGGTGCTCAGCTCGCTCAGCAGCGGGTACTTGCGCGCGGCAATCAGCAGCTTGGTCAGGTCGCGGGCAGTGGACACGTTGTGAATGGACAGTCCGGTAGGCTCGACATAATGGGTGCTGGTCATGCCCAGGGCCTTCGCCTTGGCGTTCATGGCGGCGATGAATGCGGCGTACCCGCCCGGATAGTGATGGGCGAGGCTGGCGGCGGCGCGGTTTTCCGACGACATGAGGGCGATCAGCAACACGTCGCGGCGCGACAGTTCGCTGTTGAGCTTGACCCGGGAAAACACGCCCTTCATTTCAGGGGTGTTGGCAATGGTGATGGAAATGTATTCGTCCAGGTTCTGCTTGGCATCGAGCACGATCAGACCGGTCATCAACTTGGTCACCGAAGCAATGGGCACCACCACGTCCGGGTTGCTCGAATAAACGACCTTGTCGGTCTGCAAATCCAGCAGTATCGCGCTGCCCGAGGCGACCTGCAGTTTGGATGTGTCGCGGGGAGCAGCGATGGTCTCCTGCGCATCGACGTTTTGCGTGAGTAGAGGGCCTGTGAAAGCAAAGAGCAGGCTGAGGAGCGAAAGACGGATTTTCACGCGAGTAGACTCGATGGAGTTGAAGGAGCTTTTCAGCAGCGGCTTTGGAAAAAGCGTCGCATTTTATGAGTATGGGCGAGGACTGCGCCATATGCCCGTGCCGCCTGGGCTGGCGAATGAATAAAATTTAATGAAGGCGTGATCTGGCGATAAAAACAACTGTGGGAGCGAACGTGCTCGCGATAACCATAGGGCAGTCAGCCTGAAGGCTGGCCGGTCCACCGTTATCGCGAGCACGCTCGCTCCCACAGGGGCTTGCTGGTGCGTATCAGCTATGCAGCGTCTCTGCCGCATACAACGTGTTTTCCAGCAGGCAGGCGCGGGTCATCGGACCTACGCCGCCAGGTACCGGAGTGATCCAGCCGGCGCGGGGCAGGGCGGTCTCGTAGACCACGTCGCCGACCAGCTTGCCGTCTTCCTGGCGGTTGATGCCCACGTCGATGACAATGGCGCCTTCCTTGATCCACTCGCCCTTGACCAACCCCGGCTTGCCAGCGGCAACCACAACCAGGTCGGCACGGCCGACATGGCCGGCCAGGTCCTTGGTGAAGCGGTGGGTCACGGTGACGGTGCAGCCGGCGAGCAGCAGTTCCATGGCCATCGGTCGCCCGACGATATTGGACGCGCCCACGACCACGGCATCCAGGCCGTACAGGTCCACGCCCGTGCTTTCCAGCAAGGTCATGATGCCTTTGGGGGTGCAAGGGCGCAGCAGCGGGATGCGCTGGGCCAGGCGGCCGACGTTATAAGGATGGAAACCGTCGACGTCCTTGTCCGGGCGAATGCGCTCGAGCAGTTTGGAGGCGTCAAGGTGTCCGGGCAGAGGCAGTTGCAGCAGAACGCCGTCGATGTTCGGGTCGTCGTTCAGGCGATCGATCAGATCGGCCAACGCTTGTTGGGTGGTTTCGGAAGGCAGGTCGTAGGCCTGGGAAAGGAAGCCGACCTCTTCACAGTCTTTACGCTTGTGCGAGACATAAACCTGAGAGGCAGGATCGCTGCCGACCAGGATCACCGCAAGGCCGGGCGTGCGCAGGCCTTGCTGGCGACGCTCGGCGACTCGTTGGGCGATCTGCTGGCGCAGGCTGGCGGCGATCGATTTGCCGTCGATAAGTTGTGCAGTCATTGCGCGTGGTTAACCATCGAGAGGGGAAATAAAGAGAGCGCATTCTCGCACGCAAAGCCGCGAGGGCAAAGGCGCTTGGTCTGCAAATTCCCCTAAGCCCTTTAATTAAATGAATTTTTTTCAAAAAAGAGTTGACGACCTATCGGGTCGTCTATAACATTCGTCGCACTTGTCGGGCACAGCCTAGCACTGGTTAAGAAGGTGGAGCGGAGTTGGTTGTTTCAACTCGGCAAAACTGAAAGCACTTAGTTTGTACTCGTCCAAGAATACAGATTAAAAAGGCGCCCGTAGCTCAGCTGGATAGAGCATCCGCCTTCTAAGCGGATGGTCGCAGGTTCGAGTCCTGCCGGGTGCGCCAATTAGGCAGCTTTGGCACAAGTAACGCAACAAGGCAATATGGTGGGCGTAGCTCAGTTGGTAGAGCACGGGATTGTGACTCCCGTTGTCGTGGGTTCGATCCCCATCGTCCACCCCATATTCTAGAAGGCGCCAGATCTAACAGTCTGGCGCCTTTGCTTTAAAAGCTTGATACGCGGATGTGGTGGAATTGGTAGACACACTGGATTTAGGTTCCAGCGCCGCAAGGTGTGAGAGTTCGAGTCTCTCCGTCCGCACCAAACAAGTCGCTATGTAGATAGCAGAAAACGGCGCAGTACCTGAAAAGGGCTGCGCCGTTTTTGTTTTTGGTGGTTTTTGTGTCTGGCGCTGGCGGTGGGTTGTCACGATTGTGTTACGTGATGATGCGCGGCAGGCCCCGTCGGTCTCCTTGTGGGGGCGGCGGTCAGGTGTGCGGGTACAGTGCTTCTATATATAGAAGCGTTGTGGCAGGCATCTGGTCGGAACGACCTGTATTTGCAATCCGGGGGAGGCGTGGCGGTTTGCCTGTGCTCCTAAATTCGGTGCCGGTTTCCTGCCTGTTTCAGTAGGGTGACTTCTTGGGTTTGACCTACTAGAATGCATGCCCTTGATTCTGGGGGCGGGAACGCCCGGCCAACGTCTGTGCAACGAGGAATATCCATGCAAGTTTCTGTTGAAAATACTTCTGCTCTTGAGCGCCGCATGAGCATCACCGTGCCGGCTGAGCGCATCGAGACTCAGGTCAACAAGCGTCTGCAGCAGACTGCCCAAAAGGCCAAGATCCCAGGCTTCCGCCCAGGCAAAGTGCCAATGAGCGTGATCCGTCAGCGTTACGAAGCTGATGCGCGTCAGGAAGCTGTGGGCGACGTGATCCAGTCTTCGTTCTACGAAGCGGTCGTCGAGCAGAAGCTGAACCCGGCCGGCGCACCGTCCGTCGAGCCTAAAGTGCTGGAAAAAGGCAAGGACCTGGAATACGTCGCTACGTTCGAAGTGTTCCCAGAGTTCACTGTAGCCGGTTTCGAGTCGATCGCCGTCGAGCGCCTGAGCGCTGATGTGTCCGATGCCGATCTGGACAAGATGCTGGACATCCTGCGCAAGCAGAACACCCGTTTCGAAGTGGCCGATCGCGCTGCCCAGAACGAAGATCAACTGAACATCGACTTCGTTGGCAAGGTTGACGGTGAAGTGTTCGCTGGCGGTTCCGCCAAGGCTACCCAGCTGGTGCTGGGTTCCGGTCGCATGATTCCTGGCTTCGAAGACGGCCTGGTTGGCGCCAAGGCTGGTGAAGAGCGCGTTCTGAACGTGACCTTCCCTGAGGATTACCAGAACCTGGACCTGGCTGGCAAAGCCGCCGAGTTCACCGTGACTGTCAACAGTGTTTCCGCGCCGACACTGCCTGAGCTGAACGAAGAGTTCTTTGCCCAGTTCGGCATCAAGGAAACCGGTCTGGAAGGTTTCCGCACCGAAGTTCGCAAGAACATGGAGCGTGAACTGCGCCAGGCCATCAAGTCCAAGGTCAAGAACCAGGTCATGGACGGTCTGCTGGCCGCCAACCCGATCGAAGTGCCTAAAGCGTTGCTGGACAACGAAGTCAATCGTCTGCGCGTGCAGGCTGTCCAGCAGTTCGGCGGCAACATCAAGCCAGACCAACTGCCGGCCGAACTGTTCGAAGAGCAAGCCAAGCGCCGCGTCGTGCTGGGCCTGATCGTTGCCGAAGTGGTCAAGCAGTTCGAGCTCAAGCCTGACGAAGCCCGTGTTCGCGAGCTGATCCAGGAAATGGCCTCGGCTTACCAAGAGCCTGAGCAGGTCGTGTCCTGGTACTACAAGAACGACCAGCAACTGAACGAAGTCCGTTCGGTTGTGCTGGAAGAACAAGTTGTGGATACTGTTCTGCAGAAAGCTAGCGTGACCGATAAAGCGGTCTCTTACGAAGAAGCGGTCAAGCCGGTGGAAGCTCCACAAGCCGATTGATCGTTCCGCGGTAAGAAATACACACCATAAGCCAGCCTTCGTGCTGGCTTATGCGTATTCAAGACATAACTATTTGGGAGTGACTGCGAGACATGTCCCGCAATTCTTTTTATCAGCAGAGCTCTGACATCCAGGCCGCAGGCGGCCTGGTCCCGATGGTTATCGAGCAGTCCGCTCGTGGCGAGCGCGCCTATGACATCTACTCGCGCCTGCTCAAGGAACGCGTCATTTTCCTGATCGGCCCCGTTGAAGACTACATGGCCAACCTGGTTGCGGCGCAACTGCTGTTCCTTGAAGCGGAAAACCCGGACAAGGATATCCATCTTTACATCAACTCCCCCGGCGGTTCGGTGACTGCAGGCATGTCGATCTACGACACCATGCAATTCATCAAGCCGGACGTTTCCACCATCTGCATCGGCCAGGCCTGCAGCATGGGTGCTTTCCTGCTCGCCGGTGGCGCAGCGGGCAAGCGTCACTGCCTGCCTAACTCACGCATGATGATCCACCAGCCATTGGGTGGTTTCCAGGGTCAGGCGTCGGACATCGACATCCATGCCAAGGAAATCCTCCATATCCGTTCGCGCCTGAACTCCCTGCTGGCCCATCACACCGGCCAAAGCCTGGAGACCATCGAGCGTGATACCGAGCGTGACAACTTCATGAGCGCTGAGCGTGCGGCCGAATACGGCCTGATCGACTCCGTGATCAACAAGCGTCAAATGCCTGCCTAAGCCGCTCAAAATGCAGGTGGTTGGGATGACCGGCCGCCTGCGGGCTTGAAAAAGCCCGCAATTGCCTTCATCTTGTGTTGCAAGCCTATCGGATTTGGATCGATCGAATGACTGACACCCGCAACGGCGAGGACAACGGCAAACTGCTTTATTGCTCCTTCTGTGGCAAAAGCCAGCATGAAGTACGCAAATTGATTGCCGGCCCCTCGGTCTTCATTTGCGACGAGTGCGTCGACCTGTGCAATGACATCATCCGCGAGGAGGTGCAGGAAGCCCAGGCCGAAAGCAGCGCGCATAAATTGCCTTCGCCTAAAGAAATCAGCGGCATCCTTGATCAGTATGTGATTGGTCAGGAACGCGCGAAAAAGGTTTTGGCGGTAGCGGTGTACAACCACTACAAGCGCCTGAACCAACGTGACAAGAAGAATGACGAGGTCGAACTCGGCAAGAGCAACATCCTGCTGATCGGCCCGACAGGCTCGGGTAAGACCCTGCTTGCCGAAACCCTGGCCCGCTTGCTGAACGTTCCGTTCACCATCGCCGACGCAACCACCCTCACCGAGGCTGGCTACGTAGGTGAAGACGTCGAGAACATCATTCAGAAGTTGTTGCAGAAGTGCGACTACGATGTGGAAAAAGCCCAGATGGGCATTGTCTACATCGACGAAATCGACAAGATTTCCCGCAAGTCCGACAACCCGTCCATCACCCGGGATGTTTCCGGTGAGGGCGTGCAGCAGGCCTTGCTCAAGTTGATCGAAGGCACGGTCGCTTCCGTTCCGCCCCAGGGTGGTCGCAAGCATCCGCAGCAGGAATTCCTGCAAGTCGATACCCGCAACATCCTGTTCATCTGCGGCGGCGCATTCTCCGGCCTGGAGAAGGTGATCCAGAACCGTTCCACCCGTGGTGGCATCGGTTTCAATGCCGAAGTGCGCAGCAAGGAAGAGGGCAAGAAGGTCGGTGAATCCCTGCGTGAAGTCGAACCTGACGATTTGGTCAAGTTCGGTCTGATCCCGGAATTCGTGGGCCGTCTGCCGGTCCTGGCGACGCTGGACGAGTTGGATGAAGCAGCGTTGATGCAAATCCTGACCGAGCCGAAGAATGCGCTGACCAAGCAGTATGCCAAGCTGTTCGAGATGGAAGGCGTAGACCTGGAGTTCCGGTCTGACGCGCTGAAATCGGTCGCCAAACGTGCCCTGGAGCGTAAGACCGGTGCCCGTGGATTGCGCTCGATTCTCGAAGGCGTATTGCTCGACACAATGTATGAAATCCCCTCGCAGTCCGAGGTGAGTAAGGTTGTGATCGACGAAAGCGTCATAGAAGGCAAGTCCAAGCCACTGTATATCTACGAAAACAGTGAGCCGGCTGCCAAGGCCGCACCGGACGCTTAAGCGTCCCGTTGTCGGAACAAAGGAGGGGCCTTCGGGCCCCTTTGCTTTTATGTGGCGAGGGATTTAGCGAAACGTCGCACCGCCCCGCTGGGCTGCGTAGCAGCCTCCCCAACCAGTCAATTATTTCTTTTAACCGTCTGGCATTTGCCTTTGCGCTTGTTTTTTTTCAGCGCTGCCCCCATCTTGGTTTCAAGCTTACTTCCATCTGTTTCCGGCCATAGGGCCGCCGTAGAGGCGAAATCATGAAGACAACCATCGAATTGCCTCTCCTGCCATTGCGTGATGTCGTGGTGTATCCGCACATGGTTATCCCGCTGTTCGTGGGGCGCGAGAAGTCCATCGAAGCCCTTGAGGCAGCGATGACGGGCGACAAGCAAATTCTCCTGCTGGCTCAGAGAAACCCTGCTGACGACGATCCTGGTGAAGATGCGCTGTATCGCGTGGGGACGATTGCAACGGTCTTGCAACTGCTCAAGCTGCCTGATGGCACCGTCAAGGTGCTGGTGGAAGGCGAGCAGCGCGGTACGGTCGAGCGTTTCAGCGAAGTGGACGGCCATTGCCGGGCCGAGGTGTCGCTGATCGAAGAAGTCGACGCCCCTGAACGTGAGTCTGAGGTGTTTGTCCGCAGCCTGCTTTCTCAGTTCGAGCAATACGTGCAACTGGGCAAGAAGGTCCCCGCCGAGGTCCTGTCGTCGCTTAACAGCATCGACGAGCCGGGCCGGCTGGTGGACACGATGGCGGCCCATATGGCCCTCAAGATCGAACAGAAGCAGGAGATCCTCGAGATCATCGACCTGTCGGCTCGTGTCGAGCACGTGTTGGCATTGCTCGATGGCGAGATCGATCTGCTGCAGGTCGAGAAGCGCATTCGTGGTCGCGTCAAGAAGCAAATGGAGCGCAGCCAGCGCGAGTACTATCTGAATGAGCAGATGAAGGCCATTCAGAAGGAGCTGGGCGACGGTGACGAAGGTCACAACGAGATCGAAGAGCTCAAGAAGCGCATCGATGCAGCAGGGCTGCCCAAGGATGCATTGGCCAAGGCCCTGGCTGAGCTGAACAAGCTCAAGCAGATGTCACCGATGTCCGCCGAAGCCACTGTGGTGCGTTCCTACATCGACTGGCTGGTCCAGGTGCCGTGGAAGGCCCAGAGCAAGGTTCGTCTGGACCTGGCGCGTGCCGAGGACATCCTCGACGCCGACCACTACGGTCTGGAAGAGGTCAAGGAGCGCATCCTCGAATACCTCGCCGTGCAAAAGCGCGTGAAGAAAATTCGTGGCCCGGTCTTGTGCCTGGTCGGTCCTCCCGGGGTGGGTAAAACCTCCCTTGCGGAGTCGATTGCCCACGCCACCAACCGCAAATTCGTACGCATGGCCCTCGGTGGGGTGCGTGACGAAGCGGAAATCCGGGGTCATCGCCGTACTTACATCGGTTCGATGCCAGGAAGATTGATTCAAAAGATGACAAAGGTGGGTGTGCGCAACCCGCTGTTCCTTTTGGATGAAATCGACAAGATGGGCAGCGACATGCGTGGCGATCCAGCCTCTGCATTGCTCGAAGTGCTCGATCCGGAGCAGAACCACAATTTCAACGATCACTATCTGGAAGTCGACTACGACCTGTCGGATGTGATGTTCCTCTGCACCTCCAACTCCATGAATATCCCACCAGCGTTGCTGGACCGGATGGAGGTGATTCGTCTGCCGGGTTATACCGAGGACGAGAAGATCAACATTGCCGTCAAGTACCTCTCGCCCAAGCAGATCCAGGCCAATGGCCTGAAAAAAGGCGAGCTGGAGTTCGGCGAAGAGGCGATTCGCGACATCATTCGCTACTACACCCGTGAGGCGGGTGTGCGCGGCCTGGAGCGGCAGATCGCCAAGGTCTGCCGCAAGGCGGTCAAGGAGCACGCGCTGGAGAAACGCTTTGCGGTCAAGGTCACGCCTGACCTGCTGGAGCACTTCCTGGGTGTGCGCAAGTTCCGCTACGGCCTTGCCGAGCAACAGGATCAAATCGGCCAGGTGACTGGCTTGGCGTGGACCCAGGTCGGTGGTGAATTGCTGACTATCGAGGCCGCCGTGGTGCCGGGCAAAGGGCAACTGATCAAGACCGGTTCCCTTGGTGACGTGATGGTCGAGTCGATCACTGCAGCGCAGACGGTGGTGCGCAGTCGCGCCCGCAGCCTGGGCATTCCCGCGGATTTCCACGAGAAGCGCGACACCCACATCCACATGCCTGAGGGGGCGACGCCCAAGGACGGTCCTAGTGCCGGGGTGGGCATGTGCACGGCGCTGGTTTCTGCGTTGACGGGTATCCCGGTGCGCGCCGATGTCGCCATGACCGGCGAAATCACGCTGCGTGGTCAGGTATTGGCTATCGGTGGCTTGAAGGAAAAACTCCTGGCGGCTCACCGTGGCGGGATCAAGGTCGTGATCATTCCCGAAGAGAATGTCCGCGACCTGAAGGAAATTCCTGACAACATCAAGCAGGATCTTCAGATCAAACCTGTTAAATGGATTGACGAGGTCCTGCAAATTGCGCTGCAATACGCGCCGGAGCCCTTGCCGGATGTGGCTCCGGAGATTGTCGCGAAGGACGAAAAGCGAGAGTCTGACTCTAAGGAAAGAATTAGTACGCATTAATACGTATTTGCCTGGGGGGCTTCCTTGACAGTTTTTTAGAGCCCTTGTTATAAAGCGGCTCTTATGTGTCTGTAGGCCATTCAGCACTCGTTTTTGCTTTCACCAAAAAAACTTAGAATCATCTCAAATAGATATAAGGGGACTTAGAGTGAACAAGTCGGAACTGATTGATGCTATCGCTGCATCCGCTGATATCCCGAAAGCTGCTGCTGGCCGCGCGCTGGACGCTGTAATCGAATCCGTCACTGGCGCTCTCAAGGCTGGCGACTCCGTTGTTCTGGTAGGTTTCGGTACCTTCTCCGTGACCGATCGCCCAGCGCGTACCGGTCGCAACCCACAGACCGGCAAAACGCTGCAAATTCCTGCGGCCAAGAAGCCAGGCTTCAAAGCTGGTAAAGCGCTGAAAGAAGCCGTTAACTAAGGCTTCACTGAGTTTATCCGGGTCGGGTCATGCCTGGCTTGGCAGCGGAGCGGTAACACGGTCGGTTGCAACCGACCTGTCGTGCCAGGGCTCGGGGGTTCGAGCTCGGTCTGCTTCGCCAGTTACGAGAAGGCGCATCCTCGGATGCGCCTTTCTTCTATTCGGATTCTACCCACGCTCCACGGTTGCCTAAATTTTGAAGTTCAACCGTTTCTGGGGGACGCATGCTGCAGAATATCAGGGACAATTCACAAGGCTGGATTGCCAAGACCATCATCGGGGTCATCGTCGCGTTGATGGCGTTGACCGGTTTCGATGCGATTTTTAAAGCCACCACCAACAGCAACGAAGCGGCCAAGGTCAACGGCGAAAACATCAGCCAGAACGAGCTGAGCCAGGCGGTCGACATGCAACGCCGTCAGCTCATGCAACAGCTGGGCAAGGACTTCGACGCCTCCCTGCTGGACGAAAAGATGCTGCGTGACTCGGCGCTCAAGGGCCTGATCGATCGCAAGCTGCTGCTGCAAGGCGCGCACGATGCGAAGTTCGCCTTCTCTGAAGCCGCGCTGGATCAAGTCATCCTGCAGACGCCTGAATTCCAGGTCGAGGGCAAATTCAGCCCTGAGCGCTTCGATCAGGTGATCCGCCAGCTGGGTTACAGCCGTATGCAGTTCCGCCAGATGCTGGCCCAGGAAATGTTGATTGGCCAGCTGCGCGCCGGGTTGGCTGGCAGCGGTTTCGTCACCGATGCCCAGGTGCTGGCGTTTGCTCGCCTGGAGAAACAGACCCGTGATTTCGCCACCTTGAATATCAAGGCCGATCCGTCCGGCGTGAAGCTGACCGACGATGAGGTCAAGGCGTACTACGACAAGCATGCCAAGGAGTTCATGACCCCTGACCAGGTGGTCATCGATTACCTTGAGCTGAAGAAAGCCGCTTTCTTCGACCAGGTCGGCGTCAAGGACGAAGACCTGCAGGCGGCCTACCAGAAAGAAATCGCCAACTTGTCCGAGCAGCGTCGCGCTGCGCACATCCTGATCGAAGTGAACGACAAGGTCACCGAAGCCCAAGCCAAGGAGAAGATCGCGCAGATCCAGGCGCGCCTGGCCAAGGGCGAGTCCTTTGAAGCCCTGGCGAAGGAGTTTTCCCAGGATCCGGGTTCGGCGAACAGCGGCGGCGATCTCGGTTATGCCGGCCCTGGCGTCTATGACCCTGAGTTCGAGAAGGCCTTGTATGCGCTGAACAAGGACCAGGTCTCGGCCCCGGTACGTACCGACTTCGGTTTGCACTTGATCAAGCTGCTGGGCGTCGAGGCGCCTGAAGTGCCGACATTTGCCAGCCTCAAGGACAAGCTGACCCGCGAGCTGAAAACCCAGCAAGTGGAGCAGCGCTTCGTGGAGGCGACCAAGCAACTGGAAGATGCCTCGTTCGAAGCATCTGACCTGGCCCAACCGGCCCAGGACTTGAAGCTGACCGTGCACACGTCGGCGCCGTTCGGGCGTGAAGGCGGCGATGGCATTGCGGCCAACCGTGCCGTGGTCACTGCGGCGTTCAGCCAGGAAGTGCTGGATGAAGGTGCCAACAGCACCGCCATCGAGCTGGACCCGGAAACGGTCGTGGTCCTGCGTGCCAAGGAGCACCGCAAGCCTGAGCAACTGCCACTGGAAAGCGTGGCAGGTCCGATCCGTGCTCAATTGGCCAAGGAACATGCCAGTGCGGCGGCCAAGTCCCGCGCTGAAGAGTTGATCACTCAACTACGCGACGGCAAGGTTGCGCTGGACAAACCGGTCGACGGTCAAGGCTGGAAAACGACCGCAGCGGCCACCCGCGGCCAGGAAGGCATCGAGCCGGCGGTATTGCAGGCGTTGTTCCGCATGCCCAAGCCCGAAGCGAAGGGCAAGCCGACCTTCAGCAGCGTGACGTTGCCTGACGGTAGCCTGGTGATCGTGCGCCTGAACGGCGTGAACGAGGCGGCGGCACCGACCGATCAGGAGAAGGCCGAGTATCGCCGGTACCTGGCGTCTCGCGTCGGCCAACAGGACTTCGCGGCTTATCGCAAGCAATTGGAGAGCCAGGCGGACATCAAGCGTTTCTGATGCCTTGATGATTTGCCAGCAAGAGACCCCGGCCGAAAGCCGGGGTCTTTTTTTGTGTCGGCTTTTTGCCGCTGGCAGGATGTTCGTCGATCCATTGCCTTGGCACCTTTTTCCCGTGGGCAACCACCAGTAGACTGGTCACTCTTTCCAGGCACGATTACCCAAACTGTCGGGCGCTGTTCTGTTGCACAATACGCCTCGGACCGTTTTCCTCAGGATGTTCAATGTTCAGATCATTTCACATGCAAACCGTCGGGCTGGCACTGATGCTGGCCGCCGCAGCCGGTTGCTCGTCGAAGAAAGCCGCCATCTACGAGCATGAAAGCTTCGATGATTCCGGTACCTTCTCCCGCACTTATCCAACGACCGACGTGGCGACTTGCGAAGCCGGGCGCCGGGCGTTGCTCAGTCAGGGCTACATCATCACCAGCAGCGATCCGAAGTTGGTCAGCGGCCACAAGAGCTTCCAGCAGGCCGGCGATACGCACATGGAGATCAGCTTCAACCTGGTGTGCGCCGAAGACGGAGGCCCGGGGCATCGTGCGACCATGTTCGCCAATGCCCTGCAGGACCGGTATGCCCTGAAGAAGATCAATAATTCCGCCAGCCTGGGTGTCGGGGTATTGGGGTCCGTGTCGATGCCAATCGGCTCGTCCGACGATTCGATGGTCAAGGTCGCCAGTGAAACCGTGTCGGCCACCAAGTTCTATGAGCGTTTCTTTGCCCTGGTCGAGCTGTTCCTCCCTTCGGATGCGAAGAAGGCCACGGGTGATGCGGAGAAACCGAAAGCCGAGCTGGGTGTCCCGGAAACCAAGGCTGAACCGGCGGCCTTGATGCCGGTGCCTGCGGCGGCTCCTGCCGCCATGGCGGTACCTGTGCCTGTCGTGCCGGTCCAGCACGCGGTGCCGACGCCGGTGGAGACGGCTCCTGCCGCTTCCGAGCCCGTCGCGCCACCGGTCGAGCCAGCACCCATCGCGCCCAGCGAGCCTGAGCCTTACACACCAGCGGCGACCGAGATCATCACGCCACCGCCGCCCAGTGACTTGCCGGCACCGACCGAGCCGATCCAGCCGCTGCCTGCCTCCTGAGGCCGTGCGGCAACGGCTGTAACGCCTTGCTACATCTGTGTGCGTTAATTCCCAAGGGCTGTGCTACGTTTGATTCATGAAGCTTTTGCTTCATGTTTTATTCACAAAGCAGCTTTATGCTGATACCAGCGCCATCAGGCATTGGTTTCAATGAGAAGGGAAGGAAACGAAATGGATGAATATCAGGAAGAGCTGCTGGAATATCAGGCCTACGAGCTGGACCCACTCGAGCCTGCCGAAGATGCGACGGAGCTGTAGGGCTGAGGACCGCGACGCGCGCGCCAAGCGGCCAGCGAATGCTTGAAGTTCAGATGCCTCTATGACTGCGGCGAAACTCCCCCGGCGTTTGGTCGTTCCAGCGCTTGAAGGCACGTTGGAATGCCTCGGCAGAGGCGAACCCCAGCAGGTAGGCGATTTCGCCGAATGCCAACTCGGTATCGCGAATGTAGGTCATGGCCAGGTCGCGACGGGTGTCGTTGAGGATTGCGCGAAATTGCGTGCCCTCATCGGCCAGCTTGCGGCGCAAGGTCCACGTTGGCATGTTCAGGCGCGCTGCCACTTCTTTCAGGTCGGGTTCCCGGCCGCCGTTGAGCAAAGGACCCAGCAGTCGGGTGATACGTTCACGCAGGCTGCGGGTGCGGGTCAGTTGCTCCAGTTCCCGTTCACACAGCTGCAACAGGTACCGCCAGGTGCTGGGGCAGTGCTGCACGTTGCGCAGGGCGAGGCTGTCCAGGCCCAGGCGCAGTTGGTTCTGTTCGGCGCCAAACTGGATCGGCCCGTCGCCGAGCAGGCGGTAGGCTTCCCGGTACGGCGGTTCTTCGAATTCGATGTCTATGCGTTCGGCACGCAGCGTGACGCCGCAGAGGCTTGAGAGCTGGGTAAGCCAGCCGGCGATGATTGAATCCACGACAAAGCGGTTATAGGCGTTGTACGGGCTGATGGAATAGAACCTCAGCCAGGCGCCTCGGGCGTCCTCGTGGAGACTCGACTGGCCGCGATAGTTGGCGCCGTACAGCGGCTCGAAGCGGATCAGGCAGCGGGCGGCTTCGCGAACAGTCGGCGCTTGGGCGGCGGTAACGCCCGCCAACCCGGCCTGGCTCAAGCGACTGAGCTGGCCCATGCGCAGGCCCAGCGCCGGATCCTGGGTCTGTTGGATGGCGGCGTGGCCCAGGCGCATGTAGCGCGGGATCGATAGCCGGGCCCCGGGCTCGCCGAGGCGTGCGGCATCCAAACCGTATTGTTCAAGCAAGGGTTGGGGATCCTGCCCGTGGCTGGCCACTGCATCGGCGAGGCTGTGGACGAAGCCTACTGACAGATCTCCCAGGCGCATCGGCTGCGGTTTCATCACAACCACAGGTTCAGCAGGCGGGCGCCACGGGCTTCGCCGTCGGGGAAGTGCTCGCCGTCGTGGCTGATGAAGCTCTGGCCGGCGCTGCCGTTATCCCAGAATTGGCCACGCAAAAACACACTGACGCCGCCCCTGGCCTGACTGATCGGTAACTGGCCGGTCAGCGTCAGGCGGTGCCAGGCTTGGCCTTCACTCACTTCACCGGGCTTGAGGCTCACTTCGCCGGGCGTGGACAACCCCTTGTAGCCCCTCCAGGGCTTTTCCCAAGCGTCCCGACCCATGACAAAGGCCGGCACGGCGATCAGTTGCGCACCCTGTTCGTCGAGCACGCGGTAGTGAATGGGGTACCAACTGTCGCTCCCGATCAGTACGCCCAGGCGACCCGCGGGGGTGTCGAGGACGGCCAGGGTCTGCGTGGGGGCGCCGCCGTGCACGTCGCGTTGCTCGAACACCGTGTGTTGCTGGCGCTGGGGCTGGCCGATCGGCTGACCATCGCGGTCGAACACCACGCTGCTGTTGTACAGCGCGCCGCTGCCGATCTTCAGTTCGCCTCTACTGACGCTCGGTTCCGGCAGCACGATGGAGCCGGCCACCAGGGTCACGCTGAACTCCTTGGCGAGCCCGCCGAACAGCGCTTGGTAATCCTGGGCCATGGCCTCGGCTTTCATGCGCAGGTAGGCCTCATTCAAGCGGCTATCGCCTTGGGCGCTGAGCAACGCCCTGAGAAACGCCAGGGGGTTGCTGACGGCGAGCCAGTTCATCGCTTCTTTCAGCGTTGTGGCTTGATACAACTCGTCTTTTTCGCCACTGACCATCAACCAGGTGCCGATGTGCTCGGGCAACACCACGACCGTCCTGTCGTTGAGCAAACCCTGGTCGCGAGCGGTCTGCAGGTAGGCGGCCAGCTTGCGATGCAGGCGCGCAGGGGTCTGGTAGTCGGTGGGAAACAGTTCGGGCTGGATACCCAGCAGGTTGCCCCGGTCGGCCGGTATGCCTTGGTCCACCGCCAGGTTGATGCGAAGGTCTGACAGGTAATGACCCGCCGGCCGATCCGCCGTCCACACTGCATAGGTGACCAGGGCGGCGATGATGGCCAATGAAAACAGCAGGTACAGAAATTTGCGCATGGGGGAAACAGTCAGCCGCCGGGTGCAGGTTCGTGATTTTTCAGCTAGGGCTACGGGGCAGGGTACGGTAAAACAAGGGATTGGCGAAAGGGCATGCCCTCATTTCTCCTGACTGATCACCGATGGCGCCCGGCTCTACGTACATTGATGTGCTGCGCATTTGGATCATCAACTTGTCAGTTTCGGTCATTGAGCGTGCCGGTTTTGCCTCTTAGTCTGTTGGACATGACAAAGGGAGGCCGCAGAGCTTCCGTACTTTCCGTGATCGCCCGTTTGTGGAGTTGCCAATGACCGCCTCTCATTACCCGCACCTGCTTGCCCCGCTGGACTTGGGGTTTACCACGTTGCGCAACCGCACTCTGATGGGCTCCATGCACACCGGTCTTGAAGAGAAGCCCGGCGGTTTTGAACGCATGGCCGCGTATTTCGCTGAAAGGGCGCGGGGTGGCGTAGGGCTGATGGTCACTGGCGGGATCGCCCCGAACGACGAGGGCGGGGTTTATTCCGGCGCGGCCAAGCTGACCACGCAGGAAGAGGCGCTCAAGCACCAGGTCGTCACCCGGGCCGTGCATGAGGCCGGTGGCAAGATCTGCATGCAGATCCTCCACGCCGGGCGCTATGCCTACAGCCCCAAGCAGGTAGCGCCGAGCGCTATCCAGGCACCGATCAACCCGTTCAAGCCCAAGGAGCTGGACGAGGCGGGCATCGAGAAGCAGATCAGCGATTTTGTCAGCTGCTCGCTCCTGGCCCAGCAGGCCGAATACGACGGCGTCGAGATCATGGGTTCGGAAGGTTATTTCATTAACCAGTTCCTGGCAGCCCACACCAACCATCGCACCGATCGTTGGGGCGGCAGCTATGAAAACCGCATGCGCCTGCCGGTGGAAATCGTGCGCCGGGTGCGCGAGGCGGTAGGTCCGAATTTCATCGTGATTTTTCGCCTGTCGATGCTCGACCTGGTGGAGGGGGGCAGTGCCTGGGACGAAATCGTCCAGTTGGCCAAGGCCATCGAGCAAGCCGGGGCGACGATCATCAACACCGGTATCGGGTGGCACGAAGCACGGATTCCCACCATCGCCACCAAGGTCCCGCGCGCGGCGTTCAGCAAGGTCACGGCCAAGCTGCGCGGTTCGGTGACGATCCCCTTGATCACCACCAACCGTATCAATACCCCGGAGGTGGCTGAGCAGATCCTGGCCGAAGGCGACGCCGACATGGTCTCCATGGCGCGGCCGTTCCTGGCGGACCCTGAGTTCGTCAACAAGGCTGCCGCCGGGCGTGGCGATGAAATCAATACCTGCATCGGCTGCAACCAGGCGTGTCTGGATCACACCTTTGCCGGCAAGCTCACCAGTTGCCTGGTGAACCCACGGGCGTGCCATGAAACCGAACTCAACTATTTGCCGGTGACCCAGGTGAAGAAAATCGCCGTGGTCGGTGCCGGCCCCGCCGGATTGGCCGCCGCCACCGTCGCGGCCGAGCGTGGCCATCAGGTTACGTTGTTCGATTCAGCCAGCGAAATCGGTGGCCAGTTCAACGTCGCCAAGCGCGTGCCGGGCAAAGAGGAGTTCTACGAGACCCTGCGTTACTTCAAGCGCAAAGTGCAGACCACCCACGTCGAACTCTGCCTCGACACCCGGGTGAATGCCGCCCGGTTGGTGGCGGGTGGTTACGACGAGATCATCCTCGCCACCGGCATCGTGCCTCGGGTGCCGGCGATTCCCGGGGTGGAGCACCCCAAGGTCCTGAGCTACCTGGACGTGATCCTGGGGCGCAAGCCGGTGGGCCACAGCGTCGCGGTGATTGGCGCAGGCGGCATCGGATTCGACGTGTCGGAGTTCCTGGTTCATCAGGGTGTCGCCACCAGCCAGGACCGTGAAGCCTTCTGGAAGGAGTGGGGGATCGACACCCGGCTCCAGGCCCGCGGCGGCGTGGCTGGCGTCAAGCCCGAGCCCCATGCGCCGGCGCGCCAGGTGTTCCTGTTGCAGCGCAAGACCTCCAAGGTCGGCGATGGCCTGGGCAAGACCACCGGCTGGATCCATCGCACGGGCCTGAAGAACAAGCAGGTGCAGATGCTCAACAGTGTTGAGTACCTGAAGATCGACGACGAAGGACTGCACATTCGCATCGGTGAAACGGGCGAGCCGCAAGTCTTGGCCGTGGACAACATCGTGATCTGTGCCGGCCAGGACCCGTTGCGCGAGTTGCAGCAAGACCTGGAAGCGGCGGGGCAGCGTGTCCACCTCATTGGCGGTGCCGATGTGGCGGCCGAGCTGGACGCCAAGCGGGCGATCGACCAGGGCTCGCGATTGGCGGCGCAACTGTAAGGCACACGCCCGCATCCCCTGTGGGAGCGGGCTTGCTCGCGAAAGCGGTGGGTCAGGTGGCCAAGATGCTGGATGTGCTTCCCTTTTCGCGAGCAAGCTCGCTCCCACATTTTTTCGATGTCGGGGAGTCCGCGACCAGCTGTTAAGATGCCGGCCTCTTTCCATCCGGCCTGCCGCCATGCTGTCTCGTGCCCTCGACTGGCAACCCCAACCGCTCCTTGAACCGCTTCGGCTGGATTGGCTCGCCCATGCTGGCGTCGAGCTGGCGGTATTGCGCCTGGACCGGATCGATCCGCTGATCAGCGGTAACAAATGGTTCAAGCTGCTCCACCACCTGCGTGCTGCCCACGAGGCCGGGGCCGAGGGCGTCATGAGCCTGGGCGGCGCCTATTCCAACCATCTGCACGCGCTGGCGGCGGCGGGCAAGCGCTTTGGCTTTCCAACGGTCGGGTTGCTGCGCGGCCATCCTGTGGAAACGCCCACGGTGCTCGACCTGAAGGCTTTCGGCATGGCGCTGCACTGGCTGGGCTACGGCGGCTACCGCGAGCGGCACGCACCTGGGTTCTGGGACGACTGGCGCGCCCGTTATCCGCATTTGTATCCGGTGCCTGAGGGCGGCTCAGGATTGCCTGGCGCAGAAGGTTGCAAGGTGTGGGTGACGCGTGCCCGGGAACAATTGGCGACACTGGGTTGGCGCGATTACCACGGCTGGTGGCTGGCCTGCGGCACCGGCACCTCGTTGGCTGGCCTGGTGCTGGCCGAAGCGGGAGCGCATCCGGTCTACGGCGTCCTGGCCGTGCCTGCGGATCACGGCGTGGCGCAGCAGGTTGAAGGCATCGTGGCGGCGGCGGGGCTTGCGAATCCGTGCTACGCGCTGCTCGACGGCAGCCGGGGTGGTTTCGCTCGGGTCGATGCGGATCTCACGGCGTTCATCCAGGGCACGGGTGAAATCGAGCTGGAGCCGCTGTACACCGGCAAGGCGTTGCTGCTGTTGAAGGCGCGGGTCGAAGCCGGACAGTTTGCCGCGGGCACCCGCTTGATCTTCGTCCACACCGGCGGTTTGCAGGGCCGCCGGGGGTTTGAATAGTCTCAGCCGCGCTTGGGCATCATGCGCAACAGCGTGTTATCGCGCACGACGTAGTGGTGGTAGAGGCCGGCCAGGGCATGCAGGCCAATCAACCAGTAGCCGATGGTGCCGCCCAGTACATGCCAGCCTTCGAGCTGTTTGGCAAATGCCTTGTCCTGGTCGATCAGCAGCGGCAGGTCGAAGCCGTAGAACATCACCTGGTGCCCTTCGGCACTGGTGATCAGCCAGCCGAGCAGCGGCATTGCGATCATGAAGAGGTACAGCGCCCAGTGCATCAGGTGCGCCACGAATGTCTGCCACGCCGGCGATGCCGGGAAGATCGCCGGGGCCTTGCCCACGCTGCGCGCGAACAGGCGCAGCCAGACCAGCACGAACACTGTCAGGCCCAGCATGAAGTGCGCTTCCTTGATGAGGGTCCGGCCGCCGCTGCCCTTGGGGAATATTCCGCGGAACTCGATGCAGGCATAAACCACAGCGAGCAAAACCAGCATCAGCCAATGCAGGGTAACCGTGACGGTACTGTAGCGGCTTTCTGAATTCTTCCAGGGCATTACGGGTATCTCCAACAATCAGGGTAGAGCGCCGTCTTGAGCAGCGTTGCGTCTACTGTATGCCCGTTTCGACGTGTTTGCATGAGGCAGATCAGGTTTTGCCGCAGGATTTCATGCTGCTGTCGTTCAAAAGCAGGTTACGCAGCCTGTTGGCGGGCCGGGTGTTGGCTCAAGGTGTTGGCTCAGGATGTCGCATCCGGAGGGTTCAGCAGCCAGTCGAACAGCAGCCCGGTATCGTGACTGCGCGGGGGTGGGGCGGCGACGCTTTCCATGCCTATATCCGAAGGTTGCGAACACAAAACCGGTCGGTCGGGGTCGCCGTCGAGAAAGCTTACCCGCACTTCACTGCCGGCCATCAGGCGTGGGAGCGCGCCCAGTCGCTGTTGCGACACGGGGAGCGCCAGGCCTTCCTGCCCGGGTGTCCAGAGGCTGACCGTGACCCGCCCTTGCTCGTCGAGCCTGGCCGGTTGCCCGGCGGGGCCGAGTACATGGGCGAGGTGATAGCCGGGAATACACGGCTTGGGGTGCTTGAGGGCCGGCCTGAACACCGTCGACCAGGCAATGGCGGTGAACCGGTTGCGGTAGTCCGTGGACGGCGGCGTGGCCGGCGGGTTCGGTTCGAGGATTGAAAACTGCCGTCCCTGATGCTGGACGTCGGTGATCAGCCATTGGTCGTTGAAGACCGCCAGCGGGTGGTCGCAGATCTGCACGATCTGGCCGCCATGCAGCGCCGGTTGGTTGCTGTGGCCGTGGATCCGCCGCTGCTGGCAGCGCAACCGTTCCAGGTTTCGCCGACTGGCCTGGGAGCGGTAGGCCTGGGCCGGATCGGCCCGGATCATCTCGTGGGCGGCCTCGGCAAATACCTGGTTCGCCGCCGTGTCGTCGGATCGCTCGCTCGCCCGGTCCTTGAACCCGGCGGGCAGGCCAGGGAGCATCGAGTGATGATGCTGGTACAACCGCTGGAGCGCCGGTTGCCGTTCGTTGCCCCGACGCAGGGGCAACTCGACCGGGTGCGCCGCAAAACTCTTCGGGTCTTCGGCAAACACCAGGATGTGCCCCTGAGGGGTGTGTTCGAAGTGGTAATGGATGCCTTCCTCTTCGCACAACCTCTGCAGCAGGACCAGGTCGCTTTCCTCGTACTGGATGCAGAATGGCCGGTAGGGGTAATGCCCATGGGGCAGTTCGAAGCGGTAGCTGTCCGGGGGCAGCGCATGCTCCTCCAGCAGGCGTTGCAACAGTTGCACGACGCTGAGCCGATGGAAGACCCGTCGCTGCGGCCCCTGGTCCAGCCGCTGGAGGTAGGGGACGAGTGTCAGGTGATAGCCGATGCGCAATGAGGCGTCGGCGCTCAGGCTGACGCTCTGCAGCATGCCGTGAACGCCCGATTCGCCGTTCAGGCGCAGGAACGCCGGTTGTCCCAACAGCGCATCGGCACTGATCGGTGGCCCCAGGCTGATCAGTTCGAGGTCGAAGCGGTAGGGCTGGTTGAGGGCTTCCTGACCGTTGAAGCGCAGTACTTGCAACCGCAAGTCGCTTTGCGTGAGTGTCAGGCTGAAGGGACTTTCCGTGTCGTTGTGCATCGCGGCGTTCACTGGGAGGAGGGAGGTGACGAGGGTACGAAACCCTGGGGTGGAACGGTGCAGGTGAGTGGTTGTTTCAGAAACCGCCTACAACATGCCGGGAAAATGTCGATCCACCAGCGAAAATTTTTGGTCGATCAGGCGGTTTAGGCCGTATAAACTTGCGCCACAGCGCCGGCCGGCAGATGTCTCGGCGCGTCAGACAAGAGAGTGAGTAATGGGCGCACAGTGGAAGGTTAAACACAAAGAAGCGGCTGCCAACGCCAAGGGCAAGATCTTTGGCAAACTGGTGAAGGAAATCACCATTGCCGCGCGTAACGGCGCCGATGTCGCCACCAACGCCCACTTGCGACTGGTGGTCGAGCAGGCGAAGAAGGCTTCGATGCCACGCGAGACCCTGGAGCGCGCGATCAAGAAGGGTTCCGGCCAGCTCGGCGAAACCGTGCAATACCATCGCGTGACTTACGAAGGGTTCGCACCGCACCAGGTGCCGCTGATCGTCGAGTGCGTGACCGACAACATCAACCGTACCGTGGCGGAAATCCGCGTCGCCTTCCGCAAGGGCCAACTGGGTGCTTCGGGTTCGGTGGCGTGGGACTTCAACCACGTCGGCATGATCGAGGCCACTCCAGACACTCCGGACGCCGATCCGGAACTGGCCGCCATCGAGGCCGGCGCCCAGGATTTCGAGCCGGGTGAAGAGGGCGCGACGTTGTTCCTGACCGATCCGGCTGACCTGGATGCGGTGCAGAAGGCCTTGCCGGAGCAGGGTTTCACCGTGGTGGCGGCCAAATTGGGCTATCAGCCGAAAAACCCGGTCAGCGGTCTGACCGACGAGCAGATGGCTGAAGTCGAAGCGTTCCTCGAAGGCCTCGACAACCACGATGACGTGCAGGACATGTTTGTCGGCTTGGCCGGTTAAACAAAGCCTAGCAACTGTGGGAGCAAGGCTTGCCCGCGATGAAGATGACGCAGTCTCTGAGAGAATGAGGGCCAGCATCGCGGGCAAGCCTTGCTCCCACAGATCAGCTCACGGCGCTGGTTGGCCCATGGCTTCGAATCGGCCCAGCAAGGCTTCAATCTCCTCGAACCCCGGCCGTGCCAGCACCTGCGGTTGACAGCAGCGTGCCTGCAGGTCTTTGAGCGGTTGAAGATCGATGGCCTCGGTTCCCGGCTCGATCCGCGCCAGCAATTCCCCCAGCAGAATCCCGAACGCACGCACCTCGATGCGTTGCAGCGCACGGGTTTGCACGGTGTCCGTGGTGGCATGGAACGAGGCCGCGCCAAAATCCCCCAGCAGGCAATCGCCTCGGTCATTGCACAGAATGTTGTGCCCGTACAGGTCGCCGTGGGTGATGCCCTGGCGATGCAGGTGCGCGGCCACCGAAGCGATGCCGCGGGCAATGCCCATCGCCACCGGGAAACTCAGGTGCAGCTCATCGGCATACACGTCACGGCTGCATGTAGCCAGGCTCGGCAACCCGGCCAGGTTGCGGTAGCTCGGCTCGATCAGTGCCATCACCAGCCCGGTCTGTTCTTCAGGATGGCCGCTGACTTGGCCCAACACCTCGATCAGGTTCGGATGTCGACCGGCGGTGATGCACGCGTGCATCTCATGCAATGGCGAGCCGTCGCTGGTCATCTGGCCCTTGTACATCTTTACCGCGACCTCTCGCGGTTCCTCGCCTGGTGGTTGCCATGATGCCTGGTGAATCACCCCGGAGGCGCCTTCGCCCAACGTGTGTCGCAGGCTCAGTCGGGACCAGTCGATGGGCGTTGTGGTGCTCAAGGCCGCCGCTTCAGCCTGGGCTTCCAGCGGATTGCCGGCGTAGGCCAGCCAACTGAGGCTGGGCAACTCCAGTAGCCATTGCGGCAGTTCAACCAGTTGATTGGCGGCGATGCGCAGCAGTTCCAGGCGATGGCATTGGCGCAGGCTGGTGGGCAATTGCTGCAAACGGTTGCCGGCGAGCATCAGTTTTTGCAGATGCGGGCGTTGGCCGAGTTCGTCCGGCAACTGGCGGATGCGGTTGTCCGTGAGGATCAGCCAGCGCAACAGCGGCGGCAGCGCGGCCGCCGTGACTCGTTCGATACGATTGGCCTTGAAGCCGATCATGGTCAGGGCGGCACAGTGGCCCAGGCATTCGGGCAGCTCGGTGAAGCAGTTGTCCGAACAGAACAGCACCCGCAGGCGAGTCAGCCGATGCAGGTCGTCGGGCAGTGCATCCAGTTGGTTGCCGCTGAGGTTGAGGATTTCGAGGGAATCGGCCAGGTCGAAGATTTCCCGCGGAAACTGCGTCAGGCCGCAGGCCAGGTCCAGTCGGGTAATGCCTGAGAGCTGGCCGGCGCGTAGTTGGGCGAGGGTGTGCATGGCGGCGGTCGCTGTTGATCAAGGGAGGGGGGCTGTCGCTCGATGCCAGACAGTTAACCAATAATCAGCCCTGCACAAAACCCTGTGGCGAGGTGATTTATCTGTGGGAGCAAGGCTTGCCCGCGATGCAGGCGCCTCGTTTTCTCAGAGACCGCGCCGTCTTCATCGCGGGCAAGCCTTGCTCCCACAGCAGTTTTTCCCATGACAGTGTTGCTCCCCTCGCCACAGTCGATCGCTAGCGCTCGATGCTGCGGTTCCACCGCGCGTTCCAGGCCGGGCGCTGTTCGTTGACCTGGTCCCAATCCACGGCGATGGCGGTGTCCAGGTAGTGCTGCATGGCTTGAACCTGGCCGCGGGTCTTGTCGGTGGTCGGGGTGTTGGGGTTGGACGGGATCTGGTCGCCTTCTTCCAGGGCGATGGCCTGGGCTTGGGGCGTCAGCAGGAAGGCGGCCAGTTTCTGCGCCAGGGCCGGCTCGGTGTTGTGGGCGATGGCGCACTCGGCGACGTTGAGCACCACGGCGCCTTCCTTCGGTTGCGCATATTCGACGGGCATGCCCTTGAGTTTCAGCGCGGTCACCTGGGTCGGTGTCAGCGGGAACAGCGCCGCTTCGTCGGTTTGCAGCATCTCGGAAATCTTCGCCGAGCTGGGGATGTATTCCAGCACATTGCGCCCGACGGTGTTGGGCCAGGCCTTGAAACCCGGCTCGACGTCGGTTTCGCTGCCGCCCTGGATCCGGTTGAACATCAAGAAGCCGTGCAGGCCGAAGGTCGACGAGGCCATCGACTGGAACACCAGTTTGTCCTTGAAGCGCGGGTCGGCCATGTCCATCCAGGAGGTCGGCGCGCTCCAGCCTTTTTCCTTGAACAGCCGGGTGTTGTAGGCCAGGCCGGTGACGCCGAGGCTGACGGCCACGGCTTCATCCTTGATTCGCCCTTTGGCGGGGATCTGCGCCAGGGTCGGGTTGTCTTCGAGCTTGTCGCACAGGCCCATGGCGATAGCGCGGTACATGATGCCGTCGTCGAGGAACATCACGTGCATTTGCGGGTTGTCCTTGCTGGCCTGGACTTTGGCCAGGATGTCGGCGGAGGTGCCCGGCACGATCACCACTTTGACGTTGTTGGCTTTTTCGAAGGCCGGCAAGACCTTGTCGGCGTAGAGCCGCTCCATGGTGCCGCCGTTCATGCCCAGGTAGAGCGTCGGCTCGGCCAACGCCTGGGTGACCGGGAGCAGGGCGCCCAGGCAAGCGGAGCCCAACGAGCAGAAACCGAACAGTGCACTGCGTTTGACGTTATTCATTGGCACGACCTTCCTCTATCAAGCAACGGAGATGGAGTGAAACCGGGTGATGGAAAACGCATCCAGCGGCGTTTTCGAGGCGCCGCAGCAGATGATCTCGGTGAGCGCCTGGCCCACCGCAGGGCCGATCTGAAAGCCCGCGCCGGCAAAGCCGAACGCATGCAACAGGCCGGGTTGGGTGCTGCTGTGGCCGATCACGGGCTGGCGATCGGGCAGGTAACCTTCGGTGCCGCTCCAGGTGCGAATCGCCTGGGCGCCCTCAAGGAACGGATAGAGTTCGACCGCCTGGCGCAGGATTTCGATGACCGCGTTCTGGCCGGGCCGTGCGCGGGCATCATCGAGGGCGAAGCCCTGGCCGCCGCCCAGCACGCAGTTGCCGCGAGCGACCTGTCGCGCATAGATACCGCCGCCTTCCACGCCGGTGCTGGCATTCATCACCAAGGGCAGCGGCTCGGTGACCAGCATGGCCGGGTGCCCGGCGTGCATCGGCACCGCTTCGCCAAACTGCGCGGCAAACCGGCTCGCCCAGGCGCCGGCGCAGTTCAGCAGCCAGGGCGCGCGCAGGTCCAGGCCCGTTTCGGTGCGCACGGCAAACCGCTGGCCGTCGTGGGTAACGCCACTGACGGCGCATTGTTCGTGGATCTGCGCGCCATGGCGACGGGCCGCCTGGGCGAAGGCCGGCGACACCAGGCGCGGATTGGCGTGGCCGTCGTCCGGGCACAGGGACGCCCCGACCGCGACGGCGCCGACCCAGGGAAAGCGGGCGCGCAACTCGTCCTGATCCAGCAGTTGCAAGTCGAGGCCGAAGCCCTGGCTGCTGGCGGCGTAATCGTGCAGTGCATGCAGGTCTTCGACGCTGCGGGCCAATTTCAGGTGGCCGCTGCGCTGGTATTCGCCGTCGATGCCGATCAGTTGGGGCAGTTGGCTCCAGATTTCATGGGCCCGTTGCGACAGGGGTAGTTGGGACAGCGGTCGTCCCTGGCGACGCACACCGCCGTAGTTCACGCCGCTGGAATGCGAGCCACAGAAGTCTCGTTCCAACAGCGCCACCCGTCGTCCGGCCTTACTCAGGAACAGGGCGGCCGAGGCGCCGACGATGCCGCCGCCGATGATCAGGACATCCACTTCGATCATGGCTCGACCTCCAGGCCAAAGGGCACGGGCTTGATCGGTGCCTGGGCGCGCAAACGGCCGATGCTGGATAGCGGACGGCCGCTGGCGTGGGCGATGATTTCCGCCGCGGCGGCCCCGCACATGCGTCCCTGGCACCGCCCCATGCCTACCCGGCAGTGCGCCTTGACCCGGTTGATCTCCCAGTGGCCTTCGCCCACCACCTGGCGGATGTCGCCCACGCTGACTTCTTCGCAGCGACAAAGCATCAGGCTGTCCATGGCGTCGGCCGCCCACCCTTGGGGAAAAGCGAAAGCGCGTTCCAGGCCGAGACGAAAATGGCCGATGCGTTCGAGCGCTTGTTCCAGGTGGTCGCAGCGTTGTGGATCGGCCGTGTAACCGAGGTCTTCCAGCAGCGCCAGGGCTGTCCGTTCGCCGGCCAGTTCGGCGGCATCGGCGCCCATGATCGCGGCGCCGTCCCCAGCCAGGTAGACCCCGGGCACACTGCTGCGGCCGGCGCAATCGCGTTGTGGCAGCCAGGCGCGGTTGAGCGGGTTCCAGGTGAATTCGCAGCCCAGCAGATCCGCCAGTTGGGTTTCGCTGCGCAAACCATGGGCGAAGGCCACGGCGTCACAATCGAGGCGGTGCTCGCCTGTCGCGTCGTGCCATGCCAGCGACTGCACCCGGCGTTCCCCGCTGATACTCGACAGTCGTGCACCTTGGTGCACGGCGATGCCATGGAAGGTCAGCCAGGCGCGATAATAGAGGCCCTTGGCGAGGGTCGCCGGTTGCGCCAACAGGGCGGGCAGGGCGCGGACCTGGGCACTCAACGGCGAGCTGTCGAGCACCGCGACCACGTTGGCGCCGGCCTTGGCGTATTGGTAGGCCACCAGGTACAGCAATGGCCCGCTGCCGGCGAACACCACCCGTTCGCCGATGGCGCAGCCCTGGAACTTCAGCGCAATCTGCGCCGCGCCCAGGCTGTACACCCCCGGCATGGTCCAGCCCGGCACCGGCAGAACCCGGTCGGTGGCCCCCGTGGCGACGATCACGCTGGCGTATTCGATACGGTCGACGCGGCCGTCCTGCAAGGTATCCAGCAGACCGGCCTCGGCGTTCCAGACCAGGGTGTCGGGACGATAGTCGAGCTGTTCGCGCAAGCCGTCGAGGGTCTGGTGGAGGGCGTTGGCCTTGTGCGCTTCGAAGCCATACAGCGTGGCCGGCGAGCGCTTGAAGTTGACCGGTTGGCGGCGGTAGATCTGTCCGCCACCGCGTGCGGCCTCGTCCAGCAGGATCGGGTACAGGCCGTGGGCGACCAATGTCTGCGCGGCACGGATACCGGCCGGGCCGGCACCGATGATAGCGATGGGTTTCATAGCTGTCGCCCCGGTTCGCGGCTGATGTGTTGCCCGGCTTCGAGCAGGGTCGAGCAGGCGCGTACGCGGCGGCCGTCGCCCAGGCGGACCCAGCAGTCCTGGCAGGCGCCCATCAGGCAGAAGCCGGCCCGGGGTTCGGCGCTGAAGTCGCTGCCGCGCAGGTGGTCGCTGCAGGTCAGCACGGCCGTCAGCAGCGTGTCACCCAGCAGGCCCGTGGCCGGTTTGCCGTCGAGGGTGAAGTCCAGGGCCGGGCGGTCGCCTTCGGCCAGTCGTTTCAGCAGAGCCATGGCGCCCTCATTGTTTACCCACCAGGACCCGATCCAGGCCATAGACCCGATCGAGCAGAATCATCGTGATTGCCGTCAGTGCAATGACCAGCGCCGACACCGCCGCCATCATCGGATCGATGGATTCGGTGGCGTACACGTACATGCGCACGGGCAGGGTTTGCGTGGCCGGCGAGGTGACGAAAATCGACAGCGTGACCTCATCGAAACTGTTGATGAACGCCAGCAGCCAGCCGCCGGCCACGCCCGGCAGGATCATTGGCAAGGTGATTTGCCGAAACAGCGTGAACCGTCCGGCGCCGAGCGATTGCGCGGCCTGCTCGGCGCTGCGGTCCAGGCCGATGGCCGAGGCCAGCACCAGGCGCAACACATAGGGCGTGATGACCAGCACGTGGGCGAAGATCAGCCAGATGAAGCTGCCGTTCACACCCATCAGCGCAAACAAGCGCAGCAGGGCCACGCCGAGCACCAGGTGCGGAATGATGATCGGCGACAGGAACAGGCCGTTGAAGAAATCCCGACCGGGGAATTCGAGCCGGGTGATCGCCAGCGCCGCCGGCACCGCGATCAAGGTCGCCAGCGACGCCGCGCAGAACGCCAACAACAGGCTGTTGTAGAACGCATCGACGAAATCCGCACGTTCGAACACGGCTCGGAACCAACGCAGGGAAAACGCGCTGGTCGGCAGGCTCAAGGTGTTTTCCGGGGTGAAGGCGACCAGGCAGACCACCACCAGCGGTGCGAGCATGAAGGCCACCACCAGGGCATGAAACAACAGGGCGAAAGGACCGTTCCTGGACATGACGAATTACCCCAATGACTTCTTGTAGCGGCCTTCGATCATCCGGTTCCACGACAGCATGATCAGCAGGTTGAGCAGCAACAGCGCGACGGCAATCGCCGCACCCATGGGCCAATTCAGTTCCGACAGGTACTGGTCATAGATCAGCGTGGCGACCATTTTCAGGCGACGGCCGCCGAGCAGGCCGGGGATGGCGAAGGAGCTGGCGGCGAGGCCGAACACGATCAGGGTGCCCGACAGCACGCCGGGCATGATCTGCGGCAGCACCACCTGGCGGATCACCGTGAAGTGGCTTGCCCCCAGGGACAGCGCGGCCTGTTCGGCGGCCGGGTCGAGTTTCTGCAGCGAGGTCCACACCGGGATGATCATGAACGGCAGCATCACATGGACCAGGGCGATGACCACCGCGAACGGGGTATAGAGCAGCTTCATCGGCGCGCCGCCCAAGGCCTGCAGCGTCTGGTTGACCAAGCCATCGGCCCCCAGCAGCAGGCTCCAGCCGAAGGCCCGCACCACCACCGAAATCAGCAGTGGCGTGAGGATCAGGATCAGGAAGATCGAACGCCATGGCGCGCCCATGCGGCTGAGGATGTAGGCCTCGGGCACGCCGATCAGCACGCACAACAGTGTCGTCAGGGCGCTGATCCAGAAAGTGCGCAGAAAGATTTCGTAGAAGTACGGATCCCCCAGCAGGCTGGTGTAGTGCTCGAAGGTGTAGGCGTCGCCCTTGATGCCCGAGCCGTAGTCGAAGACATTGAGCGACAGCACCAGGGTCAAGCCCAGGGGAATCACCAGCAAGCCCAGGTACAACGCCAGTGCCGGTGCGGACATCAGGTAGCCTTGCCGGCCCTGGCGTGCGGCATCGATCAACTTCATGCCGACACCTCGTCCTTGTTCAGCACCCGCAGCAGCGCCGGGTCCCAATCCAGGCCGACCGCCGTGCCTTCGACCAGCGGCGCGCAACCGTCGTTGCGGCGCACCACGCAGAGCTCGCCCAGCGGGGTGGTAACGCCGTACAGCCATTGGCTGCCGAGGAAGAAGCGGCTGACGACGGTGCCTTGCAGTCGACCGACGCCTGTCGGGCACAGATCGATTTTTTCCGGGCGCAGGCTCAGTGTCAGCTCGCCGCTGCCGGGTTGGCAGGCTTGAACGACGCCCGCGCTGTCGCGTTCGCCCGGCAGCAGGTTGGCTTTGCCGACGAAGCTGGAAATGAATTCGGTGCGGGGGTGCTCGTAGAGCGTGTAGGGCGCGTCGATCTGGGTGATGCGCCCGGCCTGCATCACCACGACCCGATCACTGATGGACAGCGCTTCGGACTGGTCGTGGGTGACCATCAGCGTGGTGATGCCGACTTCTCGCTGGATGCGGCGGATCTCGAACTGCATTTCTTCGCGCAGGTTGGCGTCGAGGTTGGACAGCGGTTCGTCGAGCAACAACACCGGTGGCTCGATCACCAGTGCCCGGGCCAAGGCCACGCGTTGGCGCTGGCCGCCCGAAAGCTCCCGTGGGTAGCGCTCGGCGTGGCGGTCCAGGCGCACCAGTTTGAGCACCCGCTCGACCCGTTGCGCAAGCTCGGCGCTGGCGACCTTGCGCATGCGCAAGCCGAAGGCGACGTTGTCCCTGACGGTCATGTGGGGGAACAGTGCGTAACTCTGGAACACCACCCCCAGGCCACGGCTGGCGGGCTTGGCGTGGGTGATGTCGCGTCCGTCCAGCAGGATGCGTCCGCTGCTGACTTCGACGAAGCCGGCAATCATTTGCAGGGTGGTGGTCTTGCCGCAGCCGGAGGGGCCCAGCAGCGAGACAAATTCGCCCCTCTGCACCGAGAGGTCAGTGGCGACCACGGCGTCGATGTCACCGTAGCGTTTGCCCAGTCCTTGAAGTTGCAAAAAAGCCATCGCTGCGCTCCACCTGGATTGTTATGCGTCGCCGTCAAGCGCGCTTTTTTGTATGGGCAGATACGAAAGGGTGTTTCCGGGTGCGTTGGCGCTCGATGAATCGGCAGCCGCTGTTGTTCGAATCGCCCCTGTCTGGACGCAGAGTAGGACGAAGACTAGGATGGGCTCAATGGACTATTTCACTGAAGCGAAGACTATTTTCAGTTTTATTCGGTGAGCAAATTAACTGATTGGAAATATCGATTTGAATTCCACTGATCGGAATAATGAAAAGGCCGACGTGGGCGTTGGCGCTGTCTCCCGACTGTTTGCCGTGCTGCGCAGCCTGGGCGATGACACCGAGGGTGGCGCGCGAGTGACACAGCTGGCCCAGCGCATAGGCCTGTCCCAACCGACCACCCACCGCTTGCTGCGCAGCCTCATGGACGAGGGCATGGTCGAGCAGGATGCGCGCAGCAAACGCTATCGCCTGAGCCTGGATTTTTTCGCCCTGGCCGCTCGTGCCGGCAACACCGGCAACCTGCGCGAACTGGTACGGCCGGCCATGTTGCGGCTGTCGGCGTCACTGGGGGATTCGCTGTTCCTGCTGGCGCGCAGCGGCTTCGATGCTATCTGCCTGGACCGCAGTGAAGGACCGTTTCCGATCCGCACCTTCACAGGTGATATCGGCGGACGGGTCGCGTTGGGCGTGGGGCAGGGGAGCCTGGCTATCCTGGCGTTCCTGCCGGAGGAAGAACGCGACACGGTGATCCATTACAACCTGCCGCGCCTCAAGGATTTCCACCTGTACGACGAAGTCTTCCTGCGTTCGGAAGTGGAGAACGTCCGTGCCTTGGGCTACGCCGGGCGCAACACCGGTGTGCTGCAAGGCATGGCCGGGGTGGCCGTGCCGATCCTCGACCGCGAAGGTCGGGCCGTGGCAGCCTTGAGCGTGGCGACGGTGAGCGATCGACTCGGACCGGACCGCCTGCCCACCGTGGTGGAAATGCTCAAGCGCGAGGCCGCCCAGATCGGCCCGCGGATCAACCCGTTCGACCCCTTGCTGCGCCGGCCATCGCAGGTGTTTGGGCAGGGGTGAGCAAGCCTGCTCCCACAGGGTTTTTTCGCTGGGTAGGGAATGATCAGAATTTCAATGTCTGCTCAAGCCGCTGCGCCGCCGGCGTGTCGCTCGGAATCACCATCGCATAGTTGTAGCCCGGCCCGGACCAGTACTGCGCCTGCAGTTCCCCGTCACGACGACTGCCCCGGGGCAGCAGGAAATTTTTCGGGCCCGGTGGGCGTATGTAGAAGCTGATCTTCTGGCCGTTCGCATCCTGATAAACCACCATCGCCGCCGCGCCTTGCTCGGTGCTGAGCAGACGACCGCTGACCGGCCTGAAACCGGCGCCCGACAGGTCGGGCAAGCGGTTGGCCTGGCTGAAATAGCGGTCGAGCCAGTCTTGCATACCGTGGGCGTCCCCGGTCTGGTAATCGGCCGCCAGAATGCCCTGTTGGGCAAACAACCGGTACGCCTGCAGTGCGTCGGCCATCGGGGCGGCGGCGCTGAGGAACGTCATTTCCCGCGCTTGCCAGCCACTGAACCCGCCGACACCGACCGCCAGCACCAACACGGCGGCGCTGGCCAGGTAGCGGCGTGATCGATGTTTCAGGCGCTGGCGAATGATGGCCGGGTCGAGGTCCGGATTGGCGGGCTGTTGCAGGACACCGCCCAGGGCGCTGCGCAGGTGTTGGGCATCCCGCTGCCAACCCCGCACGCGAGCGGCGACGTCAGGGTGATGGTCGAGGTACGCGTCCATCAGGCGCTGATCGGCCTCGTTCAACCGGTGGTCAACGTAGGCGTGCAAGTCATGGTCGCTGGGGGGCATGTTGATCATTTGAGTATCCGCAGGGCAGGGCGGGTGATTTCGCCTTCGCTGAGTTGACGTAACGCCTGGCGGGCGCGGGACAGGCGTGACATCACCGTGCCGGTTGGCACGCCGAGAATGTCGGCGACTTGCTGGTAACTCAAGCCTTCCACCGACACCCACAACAACAGTGCACGTTGTTCGGTGGGCAATTGATCGAACGCTTGCAGGGATGATTGGGCGATCACGCTGCGCTCGACCGAAGGCTGGGCATCCTGGCCGCCGGTGAAGAATTCCAGCATGCGTGCATAACGTCGGGAGCGGCGATGGGCGTCGAGAAATTGCCGATAAAGGATCGAGAACAGCCAGGCCCGAAGATCGCCGTCCGGACGCTTGTCGTTCCATTTCGACAAGGCTCGCTCCAGGCACGCCTGCACCAGATCATCGGCATTGCTGGGGTTACGCGTCAGCGACACGGCAAAGCGCCGCAACCGGGGGATAAGCATGCGCAACTGTTCGTCGAGTTCGTTCATGGTGGGTTTCTTTGAGGCAGTCACTGCGCCGAGACTGGAAAGACGATCCGCGAACGAGATTATTCCAGCATCGGAAAAATAAATACGAGGTGTGGGAATAAACCCTCCGGGCCTGCGTCAGACAGGTCCTTTTCGCCGATGGCCCTGAGCCTTGGAGCTTCCCCCATGGTTGACCCTTCCCTTGAACCGAACCGGCCGCCGTTGAGTGTCGCCAGTCGGGCGCTGCGTCTGGGCGGTATTGCTACGACCATTGCCTTGCTGGCGGGCGCGTTTGCCTACGTCAATGGCACCTTTGACCCACACCGCCTGACGCCTGCTTCCCTGGTGAACGTGCTGGAAAAAAACAACGGCGTACACCCAGGCTTTCGGCGCAATCATGCCAAGGGTGTCTGCGTCGCCGGCTACTTCGAGAGCAACGGCCAAGCCAGCGCCTATTCCCGCGCTGAGGTGTTCACCCAGGCGCGCACGCCGGTGGTCGGACGCTTCGCCTTGCCCAGCGGCAGCCCCTACGCACCGGACGGCAGCGTGCCGATTCGCAGCCTGGCGCTGCGATTCACCCAGGCCAACGGCCAGCAGTGGCGCACGGGCATGAACAGCATGCCGGTATTCCCGGTGGGCACGCCCGAAGCGTTCTACCAGTTGCAGCAAGCCCAGTCGCCGGACCCGGCCACCGGCAAGCCGAATCCTGCGGCCGTGCCGGCGTTCTTTGCCGCCCATCCGGAGACGACGCCGTTCCTGCAATGGATCAAGACCGCCAAACCGTCGGCCAGTTATGCCAGCGAAACCTACAACGGCATCAATGCGTTTTACCTGGTCAATGCCGCTGGACAACGCCAGGCCGTGCGTTGGGGTGTGGTGCCGCTGAGCCAGGATGCTGCGCAGGCGACGCCATCCCAGGGTGCAGATTTTCTGGAGCAGGACCTGGTGAAACGCCTGGCTGTAGGGCCGCTGCGTTGGCAGTTGAACATCACCCTGGCCAATCCGGAGGACCCGGTGAACGATGCCAGCAAAGCCTGGCCCGCTGACCGCAAGGTACTCAACGCCGGCACGCTGGTGCTCGAGCGCACCCAGCCTCAGGACAACGGCGACTGCCGTGACATCAACTATGACCCGCTGATCCTGCCCAGCGGCATCGAAGGCTCCGCGGATCCGCTGTTGGTCGCGCGTTCGGCCGCGTACGCCAATTCCTACTTGCGGCGTACTCGTGAAGTAAGCCCATTACCCGCCAACCAGGAGCCACGCCCATGAGCGCCCCTCGTCACTTCGCCCCGCTGACTCGGCTGCTGCACTGGTCGATGGCATTGATGATCATCGCCATGTTGTTCATCGGCGCAGGAATGGTCGCCTCGGTATCCGCACGCCATGAGTGGTTGCTCCAATTGCACAAGCCTTTGGGTATCGCGATTCTGGCGCTGGTCATTGTGCGGCTGGTGGTGCGTTTTTCCACGCGCCAGCCATCGCTACCGGCCGATCTGCCCAAGTGGCAGGTATCGGCGGCCCACGCGTCCCATGTGCTCTTGTACGCCTTGATGGTGGTCTTGCCACTGTTGGGCTGGGGGATGATTTCGGCGGCGGGGGATCCGGTGATGCTCAGCGCCTCGGTGCAGCTGCCTTCGATCCTTGCGGCCAATGCCGAGACGTTCGCCTTGTTGCGCCAGGCGCACGCTTACCTGGCGTACCTGTTGTTCCTGACCGTGCTGGTGCACCTGGCGGCGGCTTTGTTCCACGCCTGGGTGCGGCGCGATGAGGTGTTGGACAGCATGTTGCGTGGCAAGGGTTGAGGGGGGAGCCCGTGACGAGGCAGCAGGCTGCCTCGTCACGGGCGATCAGGTCGTTCGATCAGCGCAACTCGTCGACCATCGACTCAAGGGTGCTCAACACATCCTTGCCCAGTTGCATCGAGCGCTTGCCGGACCAGCCAGTTTGCGGGTTCGGATGGTCGTTGTGGTCCTTGAACGGCATTTCCAGGGTCAGGGACAGGCAATCATATTTCTGGCCGACCGCGTTACAGGCCAGGGTCATGTTGGCCTGGCCGGGTTCGTCGCGGGTATAGCCGTGGGTGGTCTGGAAGTCTTTGGTCTGGTGCTTGAGGTGGCTGCGAAAGCGCTCTTCAAGTGCAGCGATGCGTGACGTGTAGCCCGGGTTGCCTTCGCAACCGGCGGTGAAGACGTGAGGGATCTCCTCATCACCGTGAACATCGAGGAACAGATCGACGCCATATTTTTCCATCTGCTGCTGTACGAAAAATACTTCGGGGCTGATTTCAGGACTGGCGTTCTGCCAGGCACGGTTGAGGTCCTGGCCCATGGCGTTGGTGCGCAGATGGCCGTGGAAGGCACCGTCCGGGTTCATGTTCGGCACCAGGTACAGGTCCGCCTTGGCGAGCAATCG
This sequence comes from Pseudomonas sp. FG6, assembly GCF_057809015.1. Lineage (NCBI taxonomy): Bacteria > Pseudomonadati > Pseudomonadota > Gammaproteobacteria > Pseudomonadales > Pseudomonadaceae > Pseudomonas > Pseudomonas sp. FG6. The sequence goes on along the minus strand of NZ_JBMDJD010000007.1, from coordinate 51,427 downwards.
GTTCAGTGACGCATCGTCATGCTGCTGGAGGCGTTCGATCACGCCCTCCATGAACCATTCGGCCATGTGTTCGCCGGGGTGCTGCTGGGCGATGATCCAGATCTTGCGCCGGCCTTCGGCTCCGCTGCCTTTGCGTAGCAATGGGATGTCGCGACCTTCCACGCTTTTGCCGACGGCCAGCAACTCAGTGCCAGCCTTGTGCAAGGCTTGCTCGATCAGCCAATCGTGACGGCCACGGCTGTAGGGTTCGAAGTAGGCGAACCAGGCGTGGGACTGTTCTGCTTCCAAGTGGAAGCGTAGGGCGTCGCCTTCGAACTGAGTGGGAATGCGGAACCAGTTGACGTGATCGTAGGACGCCACCGTCTGATAACCCGTCCACGCCTTGTTATAGGACGATTGACTGGCGTTGAGCAGGCGGAAGGAATACTCCTGGCCAACGTGCAGGCCGCTGGCCTTGAAGTGGAACCACTGGAAATGGGCACTGCGGGTGTCGGGCCGGATTTTCAGCAGCGATTGCAGCGGGTTGCTGATGTCGATGACTTCGATGTTGCCGCTGTCGAAATTGGCACTGATATCAAAGGAGGATTTAGCCACGGTCATGATTCCTGAACAGGATTTTATGGCCGTAACTTTAGCGCGTGAAAGGGAATGTCGGGGGATTTACATCATTACAAAGAGGGGGCGCCCTCCCTGGACGCCAAAGCAGCTTAGGACGTCGGCCAGGGATTCTCAAGTGCTGCCGGTCGGTGATTTCCGGGCTGTTTGGCCGGCGAATCCTGGTGAGTGAGTACTTGTAAATGGATGGTCATTTGCTATCATCGCCGCCATCGAATGAGCAGTACCCAAAGACTTCATTAGCCTGAAGCCATAAGCCGAAAATCGGCAAAAAAAAGACCCGGCAAAAAGCCGGGTCAAAAACCGTGATTAGCCTGATGAGGAGATATTCCAGAAGTCCGACCTAAGGCCTCCTGGACTATCGACTGATCTCGCGACCAGTTGATGAGATAATAATCATTATCATTTGCAAGTCAAATGGTTTTATCGCATCCATTGGAAAATATTTCCTGTCGTCCGCGTTCGCGGTGTTGTCCCAAGGTTACGCCTAGCGGGTAGGGTAGCCATCCAGGGAGCGGTCAAGCATCACCTTGACCAGATCAATCATATGCACCACTGAAAACGCCAGGTCACGGTTTGACCCTTGCAGGCGATTGGCCGACTCGTGTGCGGTCGCCGCTGCACAGCGCAGCAGGTCGCACGCATGAACCAGGGCTTCCTCCCCGCTGACCTTATGGTTTACGTCGAAAAAACGGTGTTCGGTTTCGGCACTTGAAACACCTGGTTTCAAGTAATAGTCGAGGGCGCGCTGGGCCGCCGGGCAATCCTGTAGCGAGCTGAATGACTTGTCGAGAGGCGGCGTGGGCGTGTCTTGGGCAGCTATATCCATGATGTCGAAGTTCTCCGTGCGGGGTTGAAATCCTCGATCCAGAATAGTACTTATCGTAATTGTGACGACAATTTAAATACTACAATTTGTGTTTTGCCACGCAGAGCCACCCACGTATCGTGCCGCACATGGATAAATGGATAGAGTTGGTCAAGGCCAAGATGAAGGAGCTGCGCATCACGCAAGTGGTGCTCGCAGAGCGGTTGGGCATGTCTCAGGGCGGGGTCGGCCATTGGCTGACCAAGCGCCGACAGCCCAGTGTCGAAGACATGAACCGGGTCCTGCGCGAGCTGGGGATGGAATTCCTGGAAGTCATGGTGGTGATTCGCGAGCCGGACACCTCCACGGAAGAAGGCCTGCGCCTGGCACAGAAGTACAACCCGTACTTCCGCTACCCGGTCAGTGACTGGCACGACGTGGGCGAAGTCCGTGACGGTGATGCTGGCCGTTACGAGCTGACGGATTACCACGCCCAGGGGGACGCGTTCTGGTTGGTGGTGGTGGGTGATGCCATGACCGCACCGACCGGGTTAAGTATCCCCGAAGGCATGTCGATCCTGGTGGACCCGGCCGTTGAAGCGGTGCCCGGCAAACTGGTGATCGCCCAGTTGCCGGGAAGCAGCGATGCAACCTTTCGCAAACTGATCGAGGAGAGCGGGCAGCAATACCTGGTGCCGCTCAACCCCACTTACCCAAAAACCCTGTACACCGAGCAGTGTCGCATCATCGGTGTGGTGGTTCAGGCCACCATCAGGTTCTGACTGGATCGGCCCTTGGGACGGGCCGATGCCTATTCTTCGAACGCGACCAATGTGCTGCCTTCACTGACCATTTCACCTTCCTGGCAATACAACGCCTTGATCACGCCGGCCTTGGGCGCCCGGATGCTGTGCTCCATCTTCATCGCCTCCAACACCACCAGTTGCGTTCCGGCCTCCACCGCCTGGCCGGCCTGCACCAGCACCCGGACGATGCTGCCATTCATGGGCGCGGTCAAGCCGCCCTGATGGCTGTGGCTGGCTTCGGCGGCCGCGAGTGGGTCGTACACCTCAATACGATGCAGGCGACCTCCCCATTGCAAATACAGGCTGTCGCCTTGGCGAATGGCTCGGTGGTTGCGGCGCACGCCGTTGCGTTCGATCACCAACTGCTCGTCCTTGAGCTGCGCACCCGCGGTGCTGATGTCCAGCGTCACCGCCTGATCCAGGCCTTCGCAATTCAAGTGCAGGGTGGTTTCATTGGGCAGGCCCAGGCGCATCCCGGTGGTGCCGGCCCAAGGTGAGACGGTGTCGTCGGACCGCACCTGCGGCGTCAGGCTCAAGGCGAAACCTTGAGCGGCGGCGAACCAGAAATCGTCATCTAATTCACCAGGCTCCGTCAGCAGTTGCGTCTGGTAGCGTGGGATAAATCCTGTGTCCAACTCAGCCGCCGCGAACGCCGGGTGGGCCACGATACGCCGCAAAAAGGCGATATTGGTTTTCAGCCCGCCAATGGCAAATTCGTCGAGCATGCCCAACAGCCGCAACCGCGCCTGTTCACGGTCTTCGCCCCACGCAATCAGTTTGCCGAGCATCGGGTCGTAGAAGGGTGAGATCTCATCGCCTTCCTCGACACCGCTGTCCACCCGTCGTCCCGGACCTGCGCAAGATTCGCGATACAGCGCCAGGCGTCCGGTGGCAGGCAGGAAGTCGTTGTCAGGGTCTTCGGCATACAGCCGCACTTCGATGGCATGGCCCCGCAATGGCACCTGTTCCTGGGTGATCGGCAGCGGTTCGCCCTGGGCGACGCGGATCTGCCAGGCCACCAGGTCCAACTCTGTGATCGCTTCGGTCACCGGGTGTTCCACCTGCAGGCGGGTGTTCATTTCCATGAAGAAGAATTCGCCGCGCGAATCCAGCAGGAACTCCACCGTACCGGCACCTACGTAGCCAATCGCCTGGGCCGCGCGCACGGCAGCTTCACCCATCGCCTGGCGCAGGGATGGGTTCAAGCCGGGGGCGGGGGCCTCTTCGACAACTTTCTGGTGCCGGCGCTGGATCGAGCAGTCACGTTCGTTGAGGTACAGGCAGTGGCCATGCTTGTCGGCAAACACCTGGATTTCGACATGGCGCGGTTTGAGCAGATATTTTTCCACCAGCATCCGCGAGTCACCGAACGATGACTGCGCCTCACGCTGCGCCGAGGCCAGGGCTTCGGCCAGTTGGCTGACGTCCTCGACGACTTTCATGCCTTTGCCGCCACCGCCCGCCGTGGCCTTGAGCAGCACCGGGTAGCCGATGCGCTCGGCGGCGGCGCGGAACGTCTCCAGGTCCTGGGCTTCGCCGTGATAGCCGGGCACCAGGGGCACGCCTGCGGTTTCCATCAAGGCCTTGGCCGCGGATTTGCTGCCCATGGCGTCGATGGCCGAGGCGGGCGGTCCGAGGAAAACCAGCCCGGCCTGTTCAATGGCCCGGGCGAACCCGGCGTTCTCCGAAAGGAAACCGTACCCCGGATGGATCGCCTGGGCGCCACTGGCCTGGGCGGCGGCGATCAGTTTGTCGATTTGCAGGTAGCTCTCGGCGGCCTTGCTGCCGCCCAGGTCGACGCAGATGTCGGCTTCGCGGCTATGGCGGGCGTCGCGGTCGGTGGCGCTGTGCACGGCCACGGTGGTCAGGCCCATGGCCTTGGCGGTGCGCATCACGCGACAGGCAATTTCACCACGGTTGGCCACCAGCAAGGTGGTGATGACGGGGGCGCTCATCGACGCGGCTCCTTGTTATTCAATGCTGCTTGCCAGTTCGGCGCGCGTTTTTGCAGGAAGGCTCGCAAGCCCTCCTGGCCCTCAGGGCTGACACGAATGCGGGCAATGGCATTTTCGGTGTAGCGGCGCAGCGCCGGGGTGAGTGCGCCGGCGCCGACTTCACGCAGCAGTTCCTTGCTGGCGCGCATGGCCGCCGGGCTATTGAGCAGCAGGTTGTCGATCCATTGTTCGACCTGATGGTCCAGCGTGTCGGCCGGGTAACTTTCCGACAACAAACCAATCTCTTTCGCACGCTGCCCGCCGAATCGTTCCGCCGTCAGGGCGTAACGCCGTGCCGCGCGTTCGCCGATGGCTTGCACCACGAACGGGCTGATCACCGCCGGCGCCAGGCCAATGCGTACTTCCGACAGGCAGAACTGCGCATCATCCGCGCCGATGGCCATGTCGCAGGCGCTGATGAGCCCGAGCGCGCCGCCGAACGCCGCACCTTGGACAACGGCCAGCGTAGGTATTTTCAGCTTGGCCAGGTTGTACATCAGCTCGGCCAGTTCCCGGGCGTCGTCGAGGTTGGTGTGGTAGTCGAGCTCTGCCGACTGTTGCATCCACGCCAGGTCGGCGCCGGCACTGAAATGCTTGCCACGACCGCGGATCAGCAGGAACCGCAGGCTTGGATCGCTGCTGACGTGGTCCAGGGCGAGGATCAGTTCACGGATCATTTCGGCGTTGAAGGCGTTGTTTTTCGACTCGCGGCTCAGCCACAGCGTGGCAACGCCTCGTGGGTCGGTGAGCAGCTCGAGGGTATTGAAGTTATCCATGGACATTCCCCGGTTACATGCGGAACACGCCGAAGCGGCTCGGTTCGATGGGCGCGTTCAGTGCAGCGGACAAGGCCAGGCCCAGCACATCGCGGGTTTGCGCCGGATCGATCACGCCGTCGTCCCACAATCTTGCGCTGGAATAGTAGGGGTGGGCCTGTTCTTCGTATTGATCGAGAATCGGTTGCTTGATTTCAGCTTCCTGGGCAGGGCTGAAGGGGTGACCGCTGCGCTCGGCCTGTTCGCGCTTGACCTGCACCAGCACGCCGGCCGCCTGTTCGGCGCCCATCACGCCGATCCGCGCGTTGGGCCACATCCACAGGAATCGCGGGTCATAGGCACGGCCGCACATGCCGTAGTTACCGGCACCGAAACTGCCGCCGATGATCACGGTGAATTTCGGCACCTTGGCGCATGCCACTGCGGTCACCAGTTTGGCGCCGTGCTTGGCAATGCCGCCGGCCTCGTACTTCTGGCCCACCATGAAACCGGTGATGTTCTGCAGGAACAGCAGCGGGATGCCGCGCTGGCAGGCCAGCTCGATGAAGTGCGCGCCTTTCTGCGCGGCCTCGGCGAACAGGATGCCGTTATTGGCGAGGATCGCGATCGGGTAGCCGTGCAGATGGGCAAAACCGCACACCAGCGTCGTCCCGAACAGCGCCTTGAACTCGTCGAACACCGAACCATCCACCATCCGCGCGATGACTTCGCGCACGTCGAACGGTTGCTTGGCGTCGGCCGAAACCACGCCGTACAGTTCCTCGCTCGAATACAGTGGGGCAACGGGCAGGCGTTGCTGCACCTCACCCAGCTTACGCCAGTTGAGGTTGGCAACACTGCGGCGGGCCAGGGCCAGGGCGTGCTCGTCGTTGTCGGCGTAATGGTCGGCGACACCGGAAATCTTGCAGTGCACATCGGCCCCGCCGAGGTCCTCGGCACTGACCACCTCACCGGTGGCGGCTTTTACCAGCGGCGGGCCGGCGAGAAAAATGGTCGCCTGCTGACGGACCATGATCGCCTCGTCCGCCATGGCCGGCACGTAGGCGCCACCGGCGGTGCAGGAGCCCATGACCACGGCGATCTGCGGGATGCCCTGGGCACTCAGGTTGGCCTGGTTGAAGAAGATCCGGCCAAAATGTTCACGGTCCGGGAACACTTCGTCCTGGCGTGGCAGGTTGGCGCCGCCGGAGTCCACCAGGTAAATGCACGGCAGGCGATTCTGCTGGGCGATGGTCTGGGCGCGCAGGTGTTTCTTCACGGTCAGCGGATAGTAGGAACCGCCTTTGACCGTCGCGTCGTTGGCGACAATCATGCACTCGACGCCTTCCACGCGACCGATGCCGGCAATTACGCCGGCGGCCGGCACGTCTTCGCCATAGACCTCATAGGCAGCCAGTGGGCTGATTTCCAGGAACGGCGAGCCGGGGTCGAGCAAGCGGTTGATGCGTTCACGGGGCAGCAATTTACCCCGCGACGTGTGCCGTTCCTGGGCCTTGGGGCCGCCGCCTTGGCGGACCTGCGCGAGCAGCGTGCGCAGGGCCTCGACCTGCCCGAGCATCGCCTCGCGGTTGGCGATGAACTCCGGCGAGCGCGGGTTGAGCTGGGTGTGCAGCGTGGTCATGGTCAGCTCCGTTAGCGGGTTTCGTTGAACAGTTCGCGACCGATCAACATCCGACGGATCTCACTGGTGCCGGCACCAATTTCGTACAGCTTGGCGTCACGCAGCAGGCGACCGGCGGGGAATTCGTTGATGTAGCCGTTGCCGCCCAGGATCTGGATGGCGTCCAGGGCCATTTGCGTGGCGCGCTCGGCGCTGTAGAGGATCACCCCGGCGGCGTCCTTGCGCGTGGTTTCGCCGCGCTCGCAGGCCTGGGCCACGGCGTACAGGTACGCACGACTGGCGTTGAGCTGGGTGTACATGTCGGCGACCTTGCCCTGGATCAGTTGGAATTCGCCAATGCTCTGGCCGAACTGCTTGCGGTCGTGAATGTAGGGCACGATCAGGTCCATGCAGGCCTGCATGATCCCGGTCGGGCCGCCGGACAGGACCACGCGCTCGTAGTCGAGGCCGCTCATCAGGACTTTCACGCCGCCGTTGAGCACGCCCAGGATGTTTTCTTCCGGTACTTCGACGTCATCGAAGAACAGCTCGCAGGTGTTGGAGCCGCGCATGCCGAGCTTGTCGAACTTGTTGCTGCGACTGAAGCCTTTCCAGTCGCGCTCGACGATGAACGCGGTGATGCCGTGTGGGCCCTTGTCCAGGTCGGTCTTGGCGTAGATCACGTAGGTGTTGGCATCGGGGCCGTTGGTGATCCAGGTCTTGCTGCCGTTGAGCACGAAACGGTCGCCGCGTTTGTCGGCGCGCAGTTTCATCGAAACCACGTCGGAACCGGCATTCGGCTCGCTCATCGCCAGGGCGCCGATGTGTTCGCCGCTGATCAGCTTGGGCAGGTACTTGGTTTTTTGCTCATGGTTGCCGTTGCGGTTGATCTGGTTCACGCAAAGGTTGGAGTGGGCGCCGTAGGAGAGGGCGACCGAAGCCGAACCGCGGCTGATTTCTTCCATCGCCACCACGTGGGCCAGGTAGCCCAGGCCGGCGCCGCCGTATTCTTCCGCAACGGTGATGCCCAGTAGGCCCATGTCACCGAACTTGCGCCACATGTCGGCGGGAAACAGGTTGTCGGCGTCGATCTGCGCCGCCCGAGGTGCCAGCTCGGCCTTGACGAAGGCCTGCACCTGGTCGCGCAACATGTCGATGGTTTCGCCGAGGGCAAAGTTCAGGGTGGGGTAGCTCATGGGACACCTTTTGGCTTTTTTATCGGGCGTGAAGAGCGGTGGGATAGCTCTCACCTTTACGTTAACGTAAGCCTGCGGAGAGAGGCTGTCAATCGTCCTTTACGTTAACGTCAACTGTGACGGTCACCGACAAGATCCAGACATTGCGCAGGAGTGAGATCAGCATCGAAGAATTGTGGCGAGGGAGCTTGTTCCCGTTCGGTCGATCTGACGCCTCGGACGCAGCAGTCGTAAACCGGGCCATGCAGTTTGCCTGAAGAAATGCAAGGGCCCGCTTCGCAGGCCAGCGGGAGCAAGCTCCCTCGCCACGGGGGCAAAAAAAAACAGAACCCCAGACAGCACAAAGGGGAGCCGAGGCTCCCCTTTAATTTTGTCGTCGCGTGCTCTTTTTTTATTATTGAGGGGCGGCCTGTTGTTGTTTTTGGCAGCCGTGGCCCTTTACCGCTGTTTTTGGCGATCCTCATCCGGGATCAAGAGCAAACGTATTTTTTTGAGCGCTGATCTGCTTTTTCGCTTTGCGATCCAACCGATTCGGGAGCTACCTGAAGGTAGTTTTATTGTTCTCTGCCCGGTCGCGGGTCACTCCTGGGAGCACCCTGAAAAGCACATCTTCTCCAAAAAAATCTGTTAGCTGCGTCTCTGCCGTGTTGTTTTTGTTATGTCAGAGTCGTTACGTCTTGTTTTTATTAGGTTTGTCGCTTTTTTTTATTCTTGTTGTGCCAGAGATATAGCAGGGTGCGTGCCAACTTTTAAAAAGCTTTTAAAATCAACGGCTTGAATTTTTTGAGCAAAAATCCAGAGCCCGTAAGCCCAACAAAATGTTTCCGTGTTACTCGTTTCGCCTGCGTTACACGGGGCGCGGTAACACCCTTATTGCGCACTGCGTGCCTTGGCGACCCGCGAGCCGGTCGGACGCCCCAGCACGTCGCAGATCTGCCGGCCGGCGGCGATCAACGCGTCCAGGTCGATGCCGGTTTCGATACCCAGGCCGTTGAGCAGGTACAGCACGTCTTCGGTGGCAACGTTACCGCTGGCGCCCTTGGCGTAGGGGCAGCCGCCGAGGCCGGCAATCGAGCTGTCGAACACCGCGATACCTTCCAGCAGGCTGGCGTACACGTTGGCCATGGCCTGGCCATACGTGTCGTGGAAATGTCCCGCCAGCTTGTCGCGGGGCACGTGTGCCGACACCACGTCGAACATCTTGCGCGTGGCGCCGGCGGTACCGGTGCCGATGGTGTCCCCCAGGGACACTTCGTAGCAGCCCATGGCGTACAGTTCGCGGGCGACCCACGCCACTTGCTCGGGCTTCACGTCGCCTTCGTACGGGCAACCCAATACGCAGGACACGTAGCCCCGCACGCTGACACCGTTGCGCTTGGCCGCGTCCATGATCGGCGCGAAGCGCTCCAGGCTTTCCTGGATGGAGCAGTTGATGTTGCGTTGGGAGAACGCTTCGGATGCCGCGGCGAACACCGCCACTTCCTTTACTCCCGCCGCCAGCGCGTCTTCAAAGCCGCGCAGGTTCGGCGCCAGGGCGCCATAGGTCACGCCGGGCTTGCGCTGGATCTGCGCGAACACTTCGGCGGAACCGGCCATTTGCGGCACCCACTTGGGCGAGACGAAGCTGCCGACTTCGATGTAGCCCAGGCCGGCGGCGCTCAGGGCATCCACCAGGCGCACCTTGTCGGCGACGCTGATGGGTTGTGCTTCGTTCTGCAAGCCATCGCGCGGGCCAACTTCGATCAGGCGTACAAAGGAGGGGAGGGACATGGGGAATTGACCTGTAGTAGTGGCGAGTGCTGTTCCACTGTGGGAGCGGGCTTGCTCGCGAAGGCGGTGTATCAGTCGACATTGATACTGACTGTCCGGGCCCCTTCGCGAGCAAGCCCGCTCCCACAATGGAGTCGTGTCGTTACTGGATGATTTCCTGGCTCTTGAGCGTCTGCTCCAGCGCCTGGATGCAGCGTTCTTCGGCGGTGTCGAGTTCCAGTTTCATCTGTTCGATGTCCAGCAGTTGCTGTTCGAGCTGCTCGCGGCGTTCGGCGATTTTCGCCAGCATGCTGTGCAGTTGTTTCTGATTGCCGCTGGAGGGATCGTAGAGCTCGATCAACTCGCGGCACTCGGCCAGGGAAAAGCCGATGCGCTTGCCGCGCAGGATCAGCTTCAGGCTGACCTTGTCGCGCGGAGAGTAAATACGTTCCTGGCCCCGTCGTTCCGGGCTCAACAAGCCTTGTTCTTCATAGAAGCGAATGGCCCGGGTGGTGATGTCCAGTTCGCGGGCGAGGTCGGAGATGCTGTAGGTCTGGCTGCTCATGGAAGCGCTCGAAACGAAAGGGGCTGGCGCTAAGCTAAGGGTTGGTTGACGTTCGCGTCAAGCAATCGCCGGTGTGTTGTCCAGGCAGACCCCTTCGCGAGCAAGCCCGCGCCCACAGGTTTGCGTCGTACACAAAACGTTGCGTGCACTGCAGGTCCAATGTGGGAGCGGGCTTGCTCGCGAAAAACGATGACGCGGTCTATAGCCTTACACCACCTTCTCAAGCTTCTTCTCATGAGCCGTCACCTGCTGGCACAACTCGATCATCTGCTCGCGCATCCAGCGGTTGGCCGGGTCCTGGTCGGTGCTTTCGTGCCAGTAGAGGTGGGTTTCCACCGGTGGCACGTCGTTGACCGGCAGTGAAAAGGCGTGCAGGTCGTGACGGCGGGCAAAACGTTCGGGGACGGTCATGACCATGTCGGTCTGTTGCAACACTTGGGACGCCATCAGGTAATGCTGGGAGCGCAGGGCGATCTTGCGCTGGATGCCCATCTTGCCCAACGCCAGGTCTACATAGCCCAGGCCGTTGCGACGGCTGGAGATGTGTACGTGGGTCTGTGCCAGGTAGTCGTCGAGGCTGATCTTTTCCTTGCCTGCCAACGGATGGCCCTTGCGCATGGCGCACACGTAGCGATCTTCCATCAACTTGACGTGACGCACCTGTGGGTCGGTGTTGAGCGGGGCGTCCACGGCGAAGTCGAGGCGACCTGCCGCCAGTTCCTTGGTGGTTTCCCGGCGCTTGGACAGGAAACTCTCGATCGCCACGGTCGGCGCCAGGCGGCGCAGGCGCTGGAACAGCGGCGGCAGGATCACGCCTTCGGTGAGGTCGGTCATGCTGATGCGGTAGGTCTTGACCGCCTGCAACGGGTTGAAGATCCGGCTTTCCTGCACCGACACCCGCAGCAGCGACAAGGCGTTGCGCACCGGCCCGATGATGTTCTGGGCCATCGGCGTGGGCACCATGCCTTGGGCGGTGCGCACGAACAGCGGGTCGTTGAAGGTTTCGCGCAGACGCGCCAGGGCGTTGGACACCGCCGGTTGAGTGATGCCGACGATCTGTCCGGCGCGGGTCAGGTTGGCTTCGGTGTAGATCGCGTCGAAGACAATGAAAAGGTTGAGATCGACCTTGCTCAGATTCATGGCGCTGCACTCTTGTTATTGGGCTTGTATGAGGTGTCAGGAGGCGATGGAAATCAGTGAAACATATATCGGTGATGAATGTTAATACACGCCGAGAATAGGTTAGGTAAATTTTCGTAGCTGAACTAGCATCGATTTCATGACCGAAACCAACCTCTGCCAAGAAGGTGCTGCCGATGGATTTTGCCTATTCCCCCAAGGTTCAGGAACTGCGTGAACGCGTCACGGCGTTCATGGATGCCCATGTCTACCCGGCCGAAGCGGTGTTCGAGCGGCAGGTGGCCGAAGGCGACCGTTGGCAACCCACGGCCATCATGGAAGAGCTCAAAGTGAAGGCCAAGGCCGAAGGCTTGTGGAACTTGTTTCTGCCAGAGTCCGAACTGGGGGCCGGCCTGACCAACCTGGAATACGCGCCGCTGGCAGAGATCATGGGCCGTTCGCTGCTGGGGCCGGAGCCGTTCAACTGTTCGGCGCCGGACACCGGCAACATGGAAGTGCTGGTGCGCTACGCCAATGAAGAACAGAAGAGGCGCTGGCTCGAACCGCTGCTGCGCGGTGAGATTCGCTCGGCCTTTGCCATGACCGAACCGGACGTGGCCTCCTCGGACGCCACCAACATGGCCGCCCGTGCCGAGCGCGACGGCGATGAGTGGGTGATCAACGGCAAGAAGTGGTGGACGTCAGGCGCCTGCGATCCGCGCTGCAAGATCCTGATCTTCATGGGCCTGAGCAACCCGGACGCGCCGCGCCATGCCCAGCACTCGATGATCCTGGTGCCGGTGGACACCCCCGGGGTCAAGATCATCCGGCCCTTGCCGGTGTTCGGTTACGACGATGCACCGCACGGCCATGCCGAGGTGTTGTTCGACAATGTGCGGGTGCCTTACGAGAACGTCCTGTTGGGCGAGGGCCGTGGCTTTGAAATTGCCCAGGGGCGCCTCGGTCCGGGCCGGATCCACCATTGCATGCGCTCCATCGGCATGGCCGAGCGAGCGTTGGAATTGATGTGCAAGCGTTCCGTCAGCCGCACCGCATTCGGCCAGCCGTTGGCGCGCCTGGGCGGTAACATCGACAAGATTGCCGACTCGCGGATGGAGATCGACATGGCGCGCCTGCTGACGTTGAAAGCGGCGTACATGATGGACACCGTGGGCAATAAAGTGGCGAAAAGCGAGATCGCCCAGATCAAGGTCGTCGCGCCGAACGTGGCCCTGAAGGTCATCGACCGGGCGATCCAGATCCATGGCGGGGCAGGGGTGTCCAACGACTTCCCGCTGGCCTACATGTACGCCATGCAGCGCACCCTGCGCCTGGCAGACGGGCCGGATGAAGTCCATCGTGCCGCGATCGGCAAGTTCGAGATCGGCAAGCACGTGCCGCGTGAGATGCTGCGCAGCGGGCGTTGAGGGCGCGTTTAACCGTGGCGAGGGAGCTTGCTCCCGCTGGGCTGCGAAGCAGCCCTAAGAACTGCCACCGAGGTGCTCCAGGCTGAACGCATTCTGCTTGTTTGGGGCTGCTGCGCCCGAACGCGGACCGGCCCAGCGGGAGCAAGCTCCCTCGCCACAGGGGGAGCGCATGGGGGCTTGGGAGTCAGCTCACTCCTTGACGCTCATGTACTCCTCGGCCCAGCGGATGTATTCCTCGGGCTGGGTGTAGGTGTGGGTCAGTTCGGTGGCGCTGAGGTCCGATGCCTGGGTGAAGATTTGCCGTTGTTCGCGAAGGCTGTCGTAGGTGGCCTTGATCGCCGCGAAGTAGGCGCCGTGGCCGTCGATGGTCACTCGCACGCCCAGTTCGGCCAGGCGCTTGTCGTCGCGCAGCAACGGGTTGCCATAGGTGACCAGCATCAACGGCACGGTCAGGTTCTCGCTGATCTGCTCCAGATGCTCGAAGTTTTGCACGCCCACCATGCAGATCCCGTCCGCGCCGGCACGTTCGTATTGGCGGGTGCGGCTGATGATCTCCTGCACTGGCAAGATCCCGGCATTGGTGCGGGCAATGATCGCCATTTCCGGATCGACCCGCGCCTCCAGCGCCGCACGAATCTTGCCGACGCCTTCGGATACGCTGATCAGGTCGGTGGATTTACGCCCGAACTGGGCGGGCAGCAAGGTGTCCTCGATGGTCAACGCCGCCACGCCGGCCCGCTCCAGTTCGATGATGGTGCGCATCACGTTCAAGGCATTGCCATAGCCGTGGTCAGCGTCGGCGATCACCGGCAGTTGGGCCACGCGACCGATGCGGGTGGCCTGTTCGGCGAATTCGCTGAGGGTGATCAGCGCAAAGTCCGGGGCCCCCAATACTTGCAGCGACGCGACCGACCCTCCCAGGATCCCCACTTCAAAACCCAGGTCGGCGGCGATGCGCGCTGACATCGGGTCAAACACGGAGGCGGTGTGATAGCAGGTGTCTGATGCCAGCAACTGGCGGAAGCTACGGCGCAAATCTTGATGGGAAAGCCTGGACATGTGTGTTCCACCAATGGAATGGAAAGGCTTGAGCAAAAGTGTCAACGCCGAAAGTACCAAAGGCTATCACGGGCAACAGATAATAATGATGACGAATGCGCATGGGCGATGCCGGCTGCGCATCATGAATGGGGCTAGGCGGCTACCGGTCGTCCATGGCCGAGCAATGGCACGGCGCGAATGGTGTCCCCCGGTTGCACTTGCAGGCGCATGGCGGTGTAGCGGTCGACGAGCAGGTCCTGGCCGTGTTGGTGAGCTCGGGCGCCGATGATCCGGCAGTTTTCCAGGCGTCGGTTGTGGATCAGCCACACCGGGGCCTGTTCATCCGGAGTGCCAATGGCCAGGGTCAGCGATTGGCTGTCGCGCACCGTGCGGATCTTCGCCACCGGCGCCTCGATCACCGGCCCTGCGTCGAAGATGTCGATGTAGCCTTTGTGGCTGAAGCCCTCGGCGCCGAGGATCTTCATGGCCGGTTCGGTATTGGGGTGGGCCTTGCCGATCACGGCCTGGGCCTGTTCGGTGAGCAGACAGGTGTACAGCGGTTGGCGTGGCATCAGTTCGGCGATGGACGCCTTGTTGCCCATGCCCGACAACTGGTCGGCGTAGCTGAAGTCCTTCTTTAGAAAATGTCGGCCCAGGCTGTCCCAGAACGGTGAGCAGCCTTGGGCATCGGCGTGGCCCCGCAGTTCGGCTATCAGTTTTTCGCCGAACAGTTGGGAGAATTCAGCCACGAACAGCAGGCGCGCGAGGGACAGCAGGCGTCCGTTATGGCCCCGGCGTTGTTCGGGATGCAGGAACAACGAGCTGACTTGCGATTGGCCGGTCATCTCGTTATTGAGAAACAGCGTCGGGATCTGCCGCTGGATCCCCAGGCTCGGCGCCGAGCTGACAGTCACCCCGACTCGATAGTTGTACCAAGGCTCGCGCAGCCCCACCGCGCCGGTCAGCGCACTGACCCCGACCACTCGGCGGTCCTGGTCCTCAAGCACGAACAGGTAATCGGCATCGGCGCGCTCGACCTGTCCGGCGAAGGTACGCTGGGCCCAGCGCACCCGGTGGGCCAGGCGCTCCTCGCTGGCCGGCAGGCTGGTGGAGCCGGGACCTGCGCAACGGGTGAGGTCCAGCAATGCGGGCAGGTCGGTGATGGCGACCGGACGGACGATCATGAGGCGGTTCCTTCATCGTGTCGGTCCCGGGACGGAGGGGGCGTGCGCCCTTGTCCGGGTTTCATAGGGCGACTATCCGGATCTGCTCACCGTCCTCGACCCCCAGCGCAGCCAGCAGGTCAGGCGTCAGGTCCACGGGGCCTTCGGCGCTCACGTCCAGCTCGGCGACCACGGCGCGGAAGGTGTCCAGGCCTTCATTACTCGCCAGGTAGCGGCCCCGGGCGTCGATCTGCTGGCTTTGTCGGACCGTGGCCACGCGGCTGTGACGGATGGAACGGATGCTCGCGGTGCGCGCCTGCAACGTCGGGCCACCGTCGAAAATGTCGACGTAGTTGTGGGGCTCGAAACCCTCGCGCACAAGGATGTCGAAGGTTTCCTGGGCCGCAGGGTGCACCTGGCCGATGCAGGCCCGGGCGGCGGGCGGCAGCATGGGCACGTAGATCGGGTACTGGGGCATCAGTTCGGCGAGAAAAGATCGGCTCCGCAGGCCGCGCAGGCGTTCGGCTTCGGCGTAGGGCAGGTCGAAGAAATGCTGGCCGACGGCGTCCCAGAAGGGTGATCGGTTGTCCTCGCTGCTGAACCCGACGATTTCGGTGATGACCGATTTGGCAAAGCGCTGGGGATGGGCGGCGATAAACATCAATCGGGCGCGCGACAGCAACGCCGACGCCGGGGTGCGCGCCCGCTCGGCATCGATGTGAAAACCACGCAGCAGCGTCTGGCCGGCGAGGTCCTGGCACAGCGACAGCGCAGGCACACCGTGCTGGATATTCAGCTCCCGGGATTCGCTGGAAAATGGCCGGTTGCGCAAGCTGTAGAACGGTTCGTTGTAACCGGTGCAGGCGAGGATCTGCGAACAACCTGCCAGGCGCCCGGTTGCCAGGTCCTGGAGGACGAACAGATAGTTTTCCCCACCCGGACTTCGCACATCGGCCAGGAACGAGGCGCACGAGCCGAGGATCTTTTCCTTCAGGTGTTCGCTGTCGTCCACCAGCGAGGCGATGCCCGCCAGGCTGTCACGGGCCAGCTGTTGCAGTTGCGGCAGATCGGTAGGTTGGACTGGTCGTAAGGCCAGCATGGATAACACTCCTGTTCCATGACGATCACTGTCGATAGCCTCGCGTCGTCGCGATGGCTGGCCGATCCTTCGGCCTGCCAGCTTTTCTTATTGCCCGGCTGGATCGGGCGGTGCCGCGGCCTCTCTACAGCAGCGGCGCCAGGTAGGCGCTCCAGGTTCGCACCGCCTCGGGGGTGCGCAGCAGGTCGTTGCGTACTTCGATCAATACCGAATCCAGGCCACGTGCATCGCCGTGCACCGGGACGGTCATGTCGCTCAACGGGTTGATCTTGTAGGGTTGGTTGCCCGCCACCCGCAGCGAATGCCGGCTCAGCCCTTCGACGACGCGCTGCGCATATTCCCTGGCCTCGCCGAACAGCACGCCGGCTTCCAGGGCGCGTGGCTGGCCATAGAACACCGGCGTGAAACTGTGGATGCCTACCACGCGTACTGGCCGGTCGGCAGCCAGGCGTTGGTCGATCAACGTCCGCAGTTGGTCATGGAAAGGGTGGAACAGGCACTGCTGGCGGTACGCGCGCGTGGCCTCGTCCAGGTCGTGGTTGCCCGGTACCTGGTAGATCTCGCTCTGGGCCGGAATGCTGTCCGGCACGTGCAACGGGCGGTTCAGGTCGATCAGCAGCCGCGAATAATTGGCCGAGATCAAGGTCGCGCCCAGGGTCTCGGACAGGCGTTCGGCCAGGGCGTGGGCGCCGATGTCCCAGGCGATGTGTTCCTGCGCGGCGGTCTCATCCAGGCCCAGGTCGTTCAGGGTGCTGGGAATACGCCGGCTGGCGTGCTCGCAGACCAGTACCAGCGGGTGTTCGGAGTCTTCCCGGACCAACCGATAGGCCGGTTCGGTGTAAAGCCCCGATTCGGTACATTCAATAGTTTCACGCATAGTGCTCGTAATGCTCGGCAGGTGACATCGCCTTGTTCAAGGCCGGTTCCTCGACCTTCAAGGCCAGGTAAATATTGACCGCGGGGTCTGGCAGAGTTCAAGCAGGGCGGCGCTGTGGTGCAGCCAAACCCGGGCCATTGCGTGGCGAGTGATCGAGCAGGGCGTGTACAGCCTTGCGTGCTGACGGCGTCAACGCCAGGCCGGCATCGGTGATCGGGTCTCTGAAAGGCGGCATCCGTGCTCCTTGCCTGGATGGAGGGTTGATTGCTTTCTGAACGAATATTTATGGAGCGGGTGCTCCATGTCCAGTGGTTTTTACCCGCCGTTTAGAGCGACCGATAAGGGTGCGAACCCCCTGTAAGACCTGGCTCTGCGGGTGACGGTGAAGTAGGTCAGCCGATAGCTCGCGGCAGTGTCAGACATAACGTCTTTTTGTATCGGTTATTTGATCTTATATAAGGTGCTGTACAAGAAAAGCCATGAATATCGCTCTGGCGAAACCCTTCAATCTCCCTGGAGTCCTGCGTGCAAGCCACTCGTTTGACCTTGATCTGCCACGCCCGCACCGTCGCCCAGAAACAGGCCCGCTTCGGGCTGGAAGAGCCCGTGGACGCCGACTGGCTGGCGCAGCGCCCGGAAGTGGGCCCGCAGCTCGGTCATCGCTACCGCAACGTGCGGCACCTGCTCTGTGGGCCGGAGTTGCGTACTCGCCAGACGGTCGATTTATTCGGTGCCCACCCCGAGGTGGTCCAGGCCCTGGCCGATTGTGATTTCGGACGCTGGCGCGGGCTGTCGCTCGACGAGGTGTACAGGGCCGAGCCGCAAGCCGTGCAAACCTGGCTCGACGACTCCGAGGCGGCCCCTCATGGAGGGGAGTCGGTGGCCCGCTTGTGTCAGCGCGTCGGCGATTGGCTGGCCAGCCTGCAAGACCGGCCCGGCCATTGGCTGGCGGTCACGCACCCCTTCGTCATCCGTGCGGCCTTGGTCAATGTCCTGGACTGCCCCGCGGCCACATTCAACCGCCTCGACATCGAGCCATTGTCCACCGTTGAGCTGCGTTTCAACGGGGTATGGCGAATGCGCACCCAGGGACTGGAACAGGAGTGACAGGCATGAAAAAGCTGTTCGTCATCGGCATCGGTGCCGGCGACCCGGATTACCTGACCATGCAGGCGGTCAAGGCATTGAATCGGGTGGATGTGTTTTTTCTCATGGACAAGGGGCCGGCGAAGAACAAGCTGTTGGACCTGCGACGGGAAATCTGCCACCGCTACATCGTTGATCGTACCTACCGTTTCGTCGAGGCCGACAGCCCGGAGCGCCAGCGCGGGGACCTGGACTATGCGACCAGTGTCGAGGACCTGAACCTGGCGAAGCAGGCCACCTTCGAACGGCTGATCAACGAGCAATTGCCTGACGGGCAGTGTGGCGGTTTTCTGGTGTGGGGCGATCCGGCGTTGTACGACAGCACCGTGCGTATCCTCCAGGCCATTCTCGAAGCGGGTCGTTGCGCGACCTTCGAGTTCGAGGTCATCCCCGGTATCACCAGCGTCCAGGCCCTGGCGGCGCGCCATAAAGTGCCGTTGAACAGCATTGGCGATTCGCTGGAAATCACCACGGGGCGCCGCCTGGCGGCGGGACAGGTGGGGGATGCCACGAGCGTGGTGGTGATGCTCGACGCCGAGGATGCGTATCGTCAGGTTGGCGACCCGGATACCCATATCTATTGGGGCGCCTATGTGGGCACGCCGGATGAAATCCTGATCGCCGGTCGGTTGGGCGACGTGGCCGATAACATCGAGCGTACCCGCAAGGCTGCGCGAAAGGCCAATGGCTGGATCATGGACACTTATTTGTTGCGCAAGCGCCTGCACCCCTGAGTGTCTGCCGCTGACCGGCGGGCGAGCCACAATCTCCTGTGGCGAGGGAGCTTGCTCCCGCTGGGTTGCGCAGCGACCCCCAGTGTGGTGCCATGGCGACGATCGACCTGGCAACGGGCGCCTGCTGCGCAGGCGAGCGGGAGCAAGCCCCCTCGCCACGGGCTCAGGCACAGCTTGAGTCACAGGAACACGTGCGGGTCCACCAGGATGGCGGGAAAGCTGTTGGCCAGCTCATCCGTGTAGCGCCAGTGCGTGGTCGCGCCGAGGCCGTCGAGCAGCCCGGGGGCCGTCAACCTGCCGACCCGCTCGCTCACGGCTTCGCTGTTGGCCGCTTATCCCGATGACACCCTGTTTGTGGTCTATTGCGCCGGCCCCCATTGCAACGGTGCGAACAAGGCCGCGGTGCGCCTGGCCACGCTGGGTTACCCGGTCAAGGAAATGATCGGCGGTGTCATGGGCTGGCTCGACGAGGGGTTCCACCTGGCCGGTACGGTGCAGCGCGTGCCGGACACGGTCATTGGGTGCGACTGTTGAGATTTGGCGGGGGAAATTGAGCAACGCCTGAAAAGTGCTGTCTACCTCACCGCACGGTTTGCCGTGCGGCTATCGAATGATGGAGGAAGATTGATGCTCAAAGCGCTCACCCTGTGTCTGCTGCTGGTGTCCGCCAGCCTGCAGGCCCAACCCTCGCTGCACACGGACCTGCCCCTCAATTACCTGGCCCATGCCGATGAGCAGGCGAGGAATCGGCCGCTGGTGATCTTCCTGCATGGCTCCGGCAGCAACGAAGAGGATCTGTTCGACCTCAAGGACGAGTTGCCCGGGCACTACAACTACCTCTCGGTGCGGGCGCCGAAAGCCATGGAGCCAGGGCGTTACCAGTGGTTCGCCAAGAAAGGCGAGGGTGCCTATGACGGTGACACCAGCGACCTGAAGGCCAGCGGCCAGATGTTGCTGGATTTCATCGACAAAGCCCGGGCCAAATACCAGGCGGACGCCAGCAGCGTGTATCTGGTGGGGTTCAGCCAGGGCGCAATGATGAGTTACGAAGTGGCCCTGCGACACCCCGAAGCCGTCGGCGGCATCGCTGCGATGGGCGGGCGGGTCCTGCCAGTGCTGCGCACAGAACTGACACCCGCCGAGCCGCGACGGGCCCTGGCGGTGTTTATTGGCCACGGCACGGCCGACCCGATCATCCCTTACCGCGACGGCACCGAAGCCGACACCTTCCTGAAGACCCTGGCGCTGGAACCGGAATTCCATGCCTACCCAGGAGTCGGCCACCATATCAGCGCCCTGGAAGTGCAGGACCTGCGGGCCTGGCTGGAGCGGCTCAATCCCTGATGTCCCGTTCAATCCTTGTGGGAGCAAAGCTTGCTCGCGATAGCGGTGACCCACATCACAGGGAATTCAGGCAAACCTTGCCAAGGCCATCATTGGCCGCTGGCGATCTGTTTAACCAATGCCTCATGACCGGCCTGGTCGCTGGCCCGGGAGATGATTTGCACCACGGCCATGCGCGTGCCGGAGGCGCCCAGCAGTGTGGTATCGAGGGTGGGTCCGCCGCCTTGGGTGGCGCGGGTGTCGAGCTGGCGCAGGCCCAGGCCGGTGCCTTTTCGGACCAGGCTTTTTTCACTCAGGATCTTGGCATCCGGCAACGCCTTGACGCGCTGGGCCGCGAAGTCGGCCATGGTCGTGTCGAGAAACGCGCCGTCGTTGTCCTTCACGTTGGCGCCGCCGATGAGGGTGTTTTCAGCAGCGATCACCACGGTTCGGCTGCTCGCGTTGCTGTACATCGTGCCGCTGGCGCCGCCGGTGCCTTGGGCGGTTTCGCCGGCGGACAGGGGAGTGGCGGTGAAACCCTTGGGCAAGGTGAAGGCAAACTTGCCGCCCAGCATCGAGACCTTCTGCGGTGGTGCATCGCTGCTGGCCTTGGGTTGCGCGGCAAGGGCCGGCCCCACGGCCAGGCTGGCCAGCGTCGTCAGCAGCAAAATGGCGGCGTGTTTACTCAGCGATGACATTGAACTCTCCACGAATGGTCGCGCTTGAAGGCCGATCATCCCATGGGCGTTGCGCCTGACTCCAGCCCTGTCGCGCCGCCCGGCACGCCGGGGCGGCAGGATCAGTCCGGCTCCACGTCCAATTGCAGGCTGTCGTCGGCCAGCCGTTCGGTGCGCCGGACAATGCCGCTGATGCGCCGTCCTTCGGCGTCGAACACCACGATCTGGGCCTTCTCCAGGTCGTCCGGCAGCGGTGGCCGAACGTGCAGCGCGAACCACGGCGGCTCGCCGTCGTCGAGTCGGCGGACGTCGAAGTGGCAATCGAGGCTTTTGGTCTGGCGACCGAACAGCGTGTCGAGGCCATAATCAAGATGAGTGCCGTCGGTGGCGGCAGGGGCAAGGGGCATCGGCGATCTCCTGGATGGCTGCTCCTGGATGGGGCTCGGTTGATGTTCAAATGATTCCCCAAGGACAGGAAAATTCCATCGGCTGCACCGTACAGATTAGCTGCTTTGCCATTGCTGGTAGACTCGCCCCACTTGAATTACGAGAGGTGTGCCCATGAGCGAGCCGATTCGCCTGACCCAGTACAGCCACGGCGCGGGTTGCGGCTGCAAGATATCCCCACAGGTGCTGGAAGTGATCCTGGCCGGCAGCGGCGCGCAAAACCTCGACCCGAAGTTGTGGGTCGGCAACGCCTCCCGGGATGATGCCGCGGTGTACGCCATCGACGAGGAGCGCGGCGTGGTCTCGACCACCGATTTCTTCATGCCGATTGTCGACGATCCCTTCGATTTCGGCCGCATCGCCGCCACCAATGCCATCAGCGACATCTACGCCATGGGCGGTGATCCGCTGATGGCGATCGCCATTCTCGGCTGGCCGGTCAACGTACTGGCCCCGGAAATTGCGCGGGAAGTGATTCGTGGCGGTCGTTCGGTGTGTGACGAGGCGGGCATCCCCTTGGCCGGCGGCCACTCGATCGACGCGCCGGAGCCGATTTTCGGCCTGGCGGTGACCGGCCTTGTGGAAAAACGCCACATGAAGCGCAACGACACCGCCACGGCCGGTTGCCGCTTGTACCTGACCAAGCCCCTGGGCATCGGCATCCTCACCACGGCGGAAAAGAAGGGCAAGCTGCGCAGCGCAGACATCGGCCTGGCCCGTGACTGGATGTGCACCCTCAATAAACCCGGCAGCCGTTTCGGCAAGCTCGACGGCGTGACGGCCATGACCGACGTCACCGGTTTCGGCCTGCTGGGGCACCTGGTGGAAATGGCCGACGGCAGCCAATTGACGGCGCGCATTCGCTACGACGCCGTGCCGCGCTTGCCGGGTGTGGAGTACTACCTCGACCTGGGCTGCGTGCCGGGCGGTACGCTGCGCAACTACGACAGCTACGCCAGCAAGGTCGGCCGCGTCCAGGAGCTGCACAAGCGCGTGCTGTGCGATCCACAGACCAGCGGCGGCTTGCTGATGGCCGTCACCCCCGAAGGCGAAGGCGAGTTCCTGCGGGTTGCCGCTGAACTGGGCCTGGCGCTGGCGCCCATTGGCGAACTGGTCGAGCGACAGACCTACGCGGTCGAGGTGTCTTGATGAGCAATGACGTCACCGATTACCGCGATATCTTCCTGAATGACCGGCCGATGATGGACACCCGCGCGCCCGTCGAATTTCTCAAGGGCGCTTTTCCGGGCGTGGTCAATCTGCCGTTGATGACCGACCACGAACGGCAACGCGTCGGTACCTGCTACAAGCAGCAGGGGCAGCAGGCCGCCATCGTCCTGGGGCATCAACTGGTGTCCGGCGAGATCAAGGACCAGCGTATCCAGGCCTGGGCCGAATTCGCCCGGGCTCATCCCGGCGGCCTGCTGTATTGCTTTCGCGGAGGCTTGCGTTCGCAGATCGTCCAGCAATGGCTCAAGGACGAAGCGGGCATCGATTACCCCAGGGTCGGTGGCGGCTACAAGGCCATGCGTACGTTCCTGTTGGAGACGATCGAGCAGGCGGTTGCCCAGTGCGACCTGGTGCTGCTGGGCGGCATGACCGGCACCGGCAAGACCGAAGCGTTGAATCAACTGGGCAACAGCCTGGACCTGGAAGGCTACGCCAACCATCGCGGTTCAAGCTTCGGCAAGCGCGCCACCGGCCAGCCGTCCAATATCGATTTTGAAAACCGCCTGGCGGTGGATCTGCTGAAAAAACGCGCCGCCGGCATCGAGCAGTTCGTGCTGGAAGACGAGAGTCGCGTGGTCGGCAGTTGTGCCTTGCCGCTGCCTTTGTACCAGCGCATGCAGCAGGTCCCCATGGTCTGGCTCGAAGACAGCGTGGAGCGCCGGGTCGAGCGGATCCTGAAGGACTACGTCGTTGACCTGTGCGGCGAATTTGTCGCCGTGCATGGCGATCAGGGGTTCTCACTGTTTTCCGAGCGACTGCTCGCCAGCCTGGACAACATTTACAAGCGCCTGGGCGGTGATCGTCATCGACGCTTGAGGGACATCCTGGAAACGGCCCTGGCCGAGCAGGCCGCCAGCGGCGCGGTTGACGCGCATCGTGGCTGGATCGAAGGCCTGTTGCGTGAATATTACGACCCGATGTACGTGTTCCAACGGGAAAAGAAGGGCTTGCGGATCGAGTTCTCGGGAGAGCAGGCGGCGGTGCTGGCGTATTTGCGGGAGCGGGCAGCGCGGGGAGGGTGATTACCCAAAATCCGCTGTTGGAGATCAGCTTCCACAGGAAGTGGCGGTGAAAGAACCTGTGGGAGCAAAGCTTGCTCGCGATGGCGATGATTCAGCCAATCATAATGTCGACTGGTACACCGCTATCGCGAGCAAGCTTTGCTCCCACAATATTCTGAGTTTTGCAGTGCCTGCAATGACTCAGGTCGGACAACTCTGCTTGCCATTGTCCAAGCCTTGCTTGTAGCTCTGGCTGGTAAGGCTGGCCTTGCCGTTGTGCCAGGTCAGGGTCAGCACGTAGAGCGAATCGAAATCGCCTGATTCCCAGTCCTTGGTAATGGTCTGCTTCGTGCCCACTGCCTCGCCGGCAACCTTGTTGATCAACTCCGGCAAGTAGCCGTGGGACCAGGCGGTGTAGATGGTGGCGTTGTGGTACTTGTCGTGCAGCAGCTCGTCAGCCAACTCGCTGGTGTCGTTGGCCGAGAAATTGATGTTGACCGGCAGCCCGAGCTTGATGGCGCTGGGGCTGATGGTCATCAGCGGGCGAATGTAACTGTAGGAATTGTCTTGCTCACCCTCTTCGACGTTGCGCGTAGGGTTGGCCGCGAATACGTAGTCGGCCTTGCCAAACTTTTCCGGCAGCAGGGTGGCCAGGTCGATGGCGCGGTTCAGACCCTGGCAATTGAGCTGGCCCAGGCCGCCGGCGGGTTTCTCTGCATGGCGCAGGAAGACCAGGGTCTGTACACCGTCGGCTGGCTGTGCGCGGCTGACACTCGATTCCAGCGACAGCACCAGGCCACACGCCATAAGCAGCGTCGGCAGCATCAGCCACGAACGGCGTTTGAGATGTGAGGTGAAACGCAGTGGATTGCTCATCGAATAATCTTCTTCGGCACGCTTGAGTCAGGCTGACAAACCCTGGCACCGCAAGGCTTCCAGCCTTGGGCGTGTTCCCTGTCGTGACACCGTTTCGATTCCTCGGGGTACTGCTCAGAGTCTCTTGAGGCCCTTTGGTTCGATCCTGGCCGGACCGTTGCGACCGTCAGCGGCAGATGGATAAACGTTAGCGACGCGATGTTGCGAAATTAAGAACGAGCGACGCACATTCCATGACGTGCTGGTAATGCCTTGTCGTACAACTTGGATTATGACGCGGGTGCTGGAGCGTTTCCTGGCACGGCCGGCCGTGGCGCGCGGGCTCAAGATCCCGGAGTGAACCACGGCGGTGATTTGCATCAATGACCTGCTGACCGTGTGAGCAGATTATTGCCCACCGCTGGTGACACTCTGTTTTCCAGCCGATGTTTGTGCCCTGGCCCACCAGGGCATAAGCTTTGCCCCCTGCAATCGAACAGCGTTTTTTGCCCAGGAGTCCCATGTCCAGCCAGTTCCCCGAAGCACGTCCACGCCGTCTGCGTCGCAATGCAAGCCTGCGCAGCCTGTTCCAGGAAACCGAGTTCACCTTGAACGACCTGGTGTTGCCGATTTTCGTCGAGGAAGAGATCGATGATTTCGTGCCGATCAAGAGCATGCCAGGCGTGGTGCGCATTCCTGAGTCGAAGTTGGCCAGCGAGATCGAGCGTTACGCACGGGCGGGCGTCAAGGCAGTGATGACCTTTGGCGTGTCCCATCACTTGGACAGCGACGGCAGCGACACGTGGAGCGAGCGTGGCCTGGTGTCGCGCATGGCGGGGATCTGCAAGGACGCGGTGCCGGAAATGATCGTGATGTCCGACACCTGCTTTTGCGAGTACACCGACCACGGTCATTGCGGCGTCCTGCACGGCCACGAAGTGGACAACGACCGGACCCTGGTCAACCTGGGCAAGCAAGCCGTGGCGGCGGCCCGCGCCGGTGCCGATGTGATCGCACCGTCGGCTGCCATGGACGGACAGGTCCAGGCGATTCGCAAGGCGCTGGACGCCGCCGGTTTCAGCCAGACGGCCATCATGGCTTATTCAACCAAGTTTGCCTCGGCGCTTTATGGCCCGTTCCGCGAGGCGGGCGGCAGCGCGCTGAAGGGCGACCGCAAGAGCTACCAGATGAACCCGATGAACCGCCGCGAAGCGCTGCGCGAATCCTTGCTCGATGAGCAGGAGGGAGCCGATGCACTGATGGTCAAGCCGGCCGGCGCCTACCTCGATATCATCCGCGACATTCGCCAGGCCTCGAACCTGCCGCTGTCGGCCTATCAGGTCAGCGGTGAATACGCGATGATCAAATTCGCCGCCCAGGCTGGCGCGATCGACGAAGCCCGCGTGGTGCGCGAAAGCCTTGGCGCCATCAAGCGGGCAGGGGCAGACCTGATCTTCACTTACTTCGCCATGGACCTGGCGCTGAGCGGGATCTGATTCCTGTGGCGAGGGAGCTTGCTCCCGCTGGCCTGCTAAGCAGGCCCCGGCAAGTCTTCAGGCAGACCCCATTCTTATTGTGCCGAGCAACTGGGCATGGCCCGCATCCACTTTTGATCGTATGGTTGCTGCGAACTGGACACAACCGACGAGGCACCATGCGACTCAACCGATTGATGATCAGCCTCGCTGCATTAATGGCCTTGGCCGGTTGCGGCAGTCGCCAGGCGCAGGAGCCTGAGCGTCAGCCCGCCGAGGTCAAGAAGCAGATCGTCCAATTGTTGCCGGTCAAGACGGCGGATCGTGAAGGCTGGGCGAATGACATCTATGTGGCCTTTTCGGCACAGCAGATTCCCTCCACGACGCAGAACATCTGCGCGGTGCTGGCGGTGACCGAACAGGAGTCGACGTTCCAGGCCGATCCGCCCGTACCGGGGCTGGGCAAGATTGCGCGGGAGGAAATCAACCGCCGGGCGGCGAAGGTGCACATTCCTGAACTGCTGGTCAGCGGCGCGCTCCAGGTGCGTTCGTCCAACGGCAAAAGCTACAGCGATCGGCTCAACGCGGCGCGCAGCGAGAAGGAACTGAGCGAAATTTTCGACGATTTCATCGGCATGGTGCCGCTGGGCAAGACATTGTTTGGCGATTTCAATCCAGTGCACACGGCTGGCCCGATGCAGGTCAGCATTGCGTTTGCACAGGCCAATGCGCGGAATTATCCCTACACGGTGGATGGCTCGATTCGTCGCGAAGTGTTCAGTCGGCGCGGCGGGATGTATTTCGGTATCGCCCATTTGCTGGGTTACCCGGTGAGCTACACCGAGCCGCTGTATCGTTTCGCCGATTTCAACGCCGGGTGGTACGCCAGTCGCAATGCGGCGTTTCAGCATGCGGTGAGTCGGGCGTCGGGGATCACGTTGGCCTTGGACGGTGATCTGATCCTGCACGATTCCATCCTGCCGGGCAGCACGGAGCGGGCGGTGCGTACGCTGGGCAAGTCCCTGGGAATGCGCAACCCGACCCTTCACGATCAGTTGGCGCTGGGTGACAGCCTGGCGTTCGAGGACAGCACGCTCTACAAGCGGGTGTTTGAATTGGCTGAACAGGCCGAAGGCAAGCCGTTGCCGCGGGCGGTGTTGCCGGGGATCGTGCTCAAGAGCCCGAAGATCACACGCCAGTTGACCACGGCCTGGTTTGCCAAGCGGGTGGATGAGCGTTATCGGCGGTGCATGGTGCGGGCGGGACGTTAGTCAGGATTGGGGCAGCGAACAGCCTACTGAAAAAAAACTATAAACCCGTGGCGAGGGAGCTTGCTCCCGTTGGGCCGTGAAGCGGCCCCAAAACCTGCCGAGTGTGGAGCATCAGAAACGCCGCACTCGCCGAGTCACGACTGCTTCGCAGCCGAGCGGGAGCAAGCTCCCTCGCCACAGGGTGTGTTGCCATTCATGCGTGGTTTTCGATCAGGCGGTCGGAACCACCTTCGGCGACACGGCGTTCCAGAACCCGATCAGCCCCACCTTCGGCGACGCGTTTTTCGATCAGGCGGTCGGAGCCACCTTCGGCGACGCGGCGTTCCAGAATCCGATCGGCCCCGCCTTCGGCGACGCGGTTTTCGATCAGGCGGTCGGAGCCGCCTTCGGCCACGACGGGTTGAGAGGAGGCGGCGAATACGTTGGCGGCCAGTACCGAGAAAGCGAGGCTGAGGATGACTTGGCGTTTCATGGTGGTGTGCTCCGGTGTTGCAGTGGGTGGGTGTGGTGCCATTGTTGCGTCGGGCAATCATCATGAGAACTTCATTGGCGTGATGGTGAACATCGATGGCGCTGATGGCTCGTTCGCCAGTCAGCGTGATGGAACACCGATGGACGTGTGGGCTCTACCGAAGTAATCCACAGCAGGAGGCAGGTTCATGTATGAGTTATTTGGCGACAAGCAATGCGGCTCGGCGGCGGTGGAGGTGGCGTTGAGCTTGTGTGGTGTGCCGTATCGTCAGGTCGAGGCCTATTCGACCGAAGACACGGAGGCCGCCCGTGAGCTCGAAGCGTTGAACCCGCAGAAGCAGGTGCCAACCCTGCGTCTGCCGGACGGTTCGGTGCTGACTGAGGTGGCGGCCATTCTGATTCACCTGGGGCTGACGTACCCGCAGGCGAAGTTGCTGCCCGCCGACCCCGTCCAGCGCGCCCAATCCTTGCGCGGCCTGGTCTACATCGCCGCCAATTGCTACACCCCCATCGGAATCATCGATTTTCCCCAGCGCTGGCTGGCCGATGCCGACGAAGCGAGCCAACAGCAGTTGATCTCGGGCACCCGGCAACGGCTCTATCGCAACTGGGCGGTGTTTGCCGATCAGTTTCCGGCGCGGCCATTCCTGGGCGGCGCCGAGCCGGGCGCGCTGGACATTCTGGCCGCGGTGATCACGAAGTGGGCCGGCACGCGAGAGGCGATGCTCGAAGCCCGTCCCGCCTTCCACGGACTGCTGGAGCGCATCGACCGCCATCCGCGGGTGGCACCGGTGCTGTCGTCGCACTGGCCAGGATGAGTCACGGGCAGGCGTTGCGCGAGACGGCTTGTCCCACCAGGCCGACCAGTTGCCGGACATTGTCCTGATGGGCCGCGACCAACTCGTCGAGACTGGCGCCTGCCGGCGTCTGCAGGCTGCTGCGGCAGGTGAGGGGACGAGTTTGCGGGCTCATCAGGCTACGCAAGCGCCATTGCACGTCCATGCGGGCATAGCGGCCGGGAACCGAATCGAAGCGCTGTACGTCCACCCGCAGCAATATTTTCGCGGCGCCGGGGTTGCTCAACTGCTCTTCAAGGCTGCTGTGCAGCTCATCGGCCAGGCTGGCGCCCCACCATTCGGTCTCCAGGATCGCCAAGCCGCTGTTGCCTTGGCGAATGACCATCTGGGGCCGATCCACCTGGGGCGGAACGTTGACCTGTTCGACCTGGATGTCCGCCGCAATGCCCGGGGGGCTGGTGGGTTGGGCCGGACTGAGGGTGTGGTAGTGAACCGGATCGCTGCGGCAGGCACCCAGCAGCAGAGCGACGGCCACCAGGGAAATGTTCAGCATCGTTGGCATGGGCAGCTCCTGTGATCATTGCCTGGCCGGCAATGTGAGGTCCTGCGCCGGTGCGTCCTTGGGACGTCCGCGCAGCAATGATTCGGGGTGGCGACCGAGGTAGTCGGACAGCTCGCGCAATGAACGCGACATGCGCCCGAGGTCGTCCAGGGTCTGGGTCAGCTGTTCGCGTTGCGGCGAATCTTCGGCCAGGGTCGAGTTGGCCGAGTGCAAGGTCTTGCTGACGTCCTGCAAGGTGTTTTGCACACTTGGCAAGGTCTTGCCGTTGAATTGCGCGAGGCCTTTGCGCAGTTCCATCAGATTGCCATCCAGGTTGCCGGCGATGCTTTCGAGCGGCAGCTTGTTGATCCGCTCCACCATCGATTGGAGTTGCTCCTGCAGCTGCTGGAAACTGCCCGGAATGGTAGGGATACGGACGGGACGGGCGTTGGCGTCGAAGGCGACCTTGTCCGCCTTGGGGTAGAAATCCAGGGAAATATACAGCTGCCCGGTCAGCAGGTTGCCGTTGCGGGCCTGGGCGCGCAGGCCGCGCTCGACGAAGCTGCCGATCAGCCGGGCGGAAGCGGCTTCGTCCTCGGGATCGTGGTTGAGCGTCTTGAGCAGTTTTTCGTGGGCTTTGCCCAGGCGTTGGGGGTAGAACACCACGCCGACATTGACCGGGAAACTGCGCTGCTGTTCATCGAAGTCCAGGTTGATGGAAACCACCCGGCCAACCTCTACGCCGAGGAATTCCACCGGCGCATCGACCCGCAGCCCACGCAATGCCTGGTCGAAGCGCAGCGCCAGGTATTGCGCCTTGCCGTCGGGAGGGGCGAGGGCGCTCTGCTCGTCGGCAAACAGGTCGAACGTCTTGTCCTCGCTGGCCGGGGCGTCGTTCGGGCTGTAGGGCGGCGCCCGAAACGCGATGCCGCCCAGCAACAGCGCCGAGAGCGATTCGGTCTGGACGGCAAAACCATTGGCTCCGACGTTCACGTCCACGCCGCTGGCATTCCAGAATCGGGTGTTTTCAGTGACGTACACGTCGTTGGGCGCGTTGACGAAGACCTCGATGTTGACGCCCTTGCCATCGGCGTCCAGGGCGTAGGAGACCACCTGGCCCACCGGGATCTTGCGCAGGTACACCGGCGAGCCGATGTCCAGTGAGCCGAGGTCCTGGGAGTGCAGGGTGAAGCGCTTGCCCGGTTCGCCGTAGGTGATCGGCGGCGGGGCCTCAAGGCCGGTAAAGGACTTGGCGCGGACTTTCGATTGGCCGGCATCGGCACCGATGAAGTCCCCGGAGAGCAGGGTGTCGATGCCCGAAATGCCGCCGGCCCCGATGCGCGGCCGCACCACCCAGAACACCGAGTCCTCGTGGGTGAACGTGTCGGCGGTCTTGGCGAGCTTGACCGTGGCGGTGACGTTTCGCTGGTCGTTGCTCAGTTGCACGTCCGTGACCTGGCCGATCACCACGTTGCGGTACTTCACCTGGGTCTTGTTGGCGGTCAGGCCCTGGCCGGTCTTGAAGGTGATGGTGATGGTAGGGCCTTCCTGCAGCCAGTTGTGGACCACCAGCGACAGGCCCACCAGCACGGCAATGATTGGCACGATCCATACCAGCGACACCGTCCAGCGGCGTTGGGTGACGTGGGCGCGCCCCGGTGCGGGGGGCGGCCCGTCAGTGGCTTGCGACTTCATCCCGGGCCTCCTCGGGGGGTGGGGTGTCCCAGATCAACCGGGGATCGAAACTCATGGCCGAGAGCATGGTGAACAGCACCACGAGGCCGAAGAACAGGATGCCGGGGCGCGGTTCGATGTCGCTCAGTGCCTGGAACTTGACCAGCGACGCCACCATGGCCACCACCAGCACGTCGAGCATCGACCAGTAGCCGATGACTTCCACCAGCCGATACAGTTTCGCCCGCTGGAGCTGGGCCCAAGTGCTGTGCCGCTGTGCGGTCACCAGCAGCAGGGTCAGGACCACGAACTTGATGCCTGGCACCGCGATGCTGGCGATGAAAATGATCAGGGCGATGTCCCAGGCACCGCTTTGCCAGAACTCGATGACGCCACTGATAATGGTGCTGTCGGCGCCTTCGCCGAGCATCTGGGTGTTCATGACCGGCAGCAGGTTGGCTGGAATGTAGAACACCAGCGCCGCCAGCATGTAGGCCCAGGTGCGGGTGATGGCGTCGGGTTTGCGTCGATGCAGGACGGCATCGCAGCGCGGACAGGTCTGGGGTTCGTCGGTCATGTCGCAGGCCAGGCCGCAACTGTGGCACAGGCACAGGTTCAGTTCCCAGGCGTTGGGTGCAGGGGGGACTGGCTGGTCGTTCACGGATGCCCCCACAGATCGCGGACATCGCGCCCGGCGATGCGGATCATCAGCAGGCTCAAGGCCGCCAGGGCAAACAGACCGATGCCCGGCAGCACGTCGAGCAGCCCAGCCAGCTTGATCACCGCCACCAGTGCGCCCAGCAGGCAGACTTCCAGCATGCTCCATGGCCGCAGGGTTTCCAGGCTGCGCATGCACAGGCTGAAACCCGGTGCGCGCCGATGGCCACGGGCATAGCCCAGCACCCAGAGCAGGAGCGCCAGTTGGAAGGCCGGCGCAATGATGATCGCGATCGCCGCCACCAGGGCGATGAAGGTAATCGGTCCCTGGCTCAGTGCCACGATGGAGTCCCACAGGGTGGCGCTGTTGCTCAGGCCTTGCAGGCGGATGCTCATGATCGGGTAGACATTGGCGAAGGCCCACAAGACCGCTGCCGTCACGCTCAAGGCAAGGCGTTGCTCGATGCCCAGGCTGTTGTGTCGCTGGATGATCGCGTGGCAGCGCAGGCAAGAGGCTCTCTCGTGCGCACGGAGTTCGACCGGTTCGTACACCGCATCGCAGTGCTCACAAATGATCAGGCGGTCGGAGTCGGCCATCGGGATGCTCGGCAGGTGCAACTCTCTTCAATGATAGAAGTGAGTTGGGAATGAGCAACCCGATAGGCCGGTGGAGCGGCTCACTCTCCGCGAATGTACTGCTCCAGTTGTCGGATCAGGTCGGCCTGTTCGGCGATGGCTTCCTTGACCAGGTCACCGATGGACAACAGTCCGACCAGCTTGCCGTCCTCCACCACGGGCAAATGCCGCAAGTGTTTTTCGGTCATGATGCTCAGGCAAGTCTCGACGTTCTGGTGCGGATCGATCGTGATCACGGGAGACACCATGATCTCGCTGACTTTCGTGCCCACCGACGAGCGACCGTGCAAGACCATTTTGCGCGCATAGTCGCGTTCGCTGATGATCCCCAGGACTTCATCGTTCTTCACCACCAGCAAGGCCCCGACGTTTTTCTCGGCCATGCGCATCAGGGCCTGCAATACCATGTCGTCCGGCGAGATGGTGTGCACTTGCTGGTTCTTCTCATCTTTGATCCGGAGCAACTGCGCGACGGTTTTCATGGGGAAGCCTCGGGGTTGTTGTTGCAGGTGATTCAAGAATCGTAGACCCAACGGCGCAGAGCAAGCGATAAAGCGGCAGCCAGTCGTCCAAAAGCGTCATGGCTCGGGAAATATACCAATCTTCTGGGTTGGCACTGTTGTGGCGAGGGGATTTAGCGAAGCGTCGCACCGCCCCGCTGGGCTGCGGAGCAGCCCCAAGTCAGGCAACTCGGTGTGTCAGGAGGATTGAGTCCACAGTTTTAGGGCTGCTTGCGCAGCCCAGCGGGGATAAATCCCCTCGCCGCAAGAGCCGTTCGGTGGTGTTTCAGTTGGGCGGGTGAAGTCCCCGCGCCACAGGTAGAATCACCCCTCACGCAAAATTCGAGGTTGCAGCGGTGGATTTACAGCAGGGCTTCGTCCTGACCCGGCATTGGCGCGATACCCCGGCCGGCACCGAAGTCGAGTTCTGGCTGGCGACCGACAGCGGCCCCCGGCACGTGCGCCTGCCGTTGCAGCCTTCGGTGGCGTTCGTGCCGCAGGTCCAGCGTGGCCAGCTCGAAGCCTTGCTGCAAGGGGAGAAAGCTATAGAGTTGCGGCCCCTGGACCTGCTGGATTTCGAACACCGTCCGGTGCTGGGGCTGTATTGCCAGCAACACGCCCAATTGATGCGCCTGGACAGCACGTTGCGCCGCGCCGGGGTGCAGGTGTTCGAGGCCGACATCCGCCCGCCGGAACGCTACCTGATGGAGCGCTTCATCACCGCTCCGGTCTGGTTCGATGGGACACCGGCCGCCGATGGCCTGCTGGTCGACGTCCAGATGAAACCGGCCCCCGACTATCGCCCGCCGTTGCGCCTGGTGTCCCTGGACATTGAGACCACCGCCCAGGGTGAGCTGTATTCCATTGCTCTTGAAGGCTGCGGCGAGCGCCAGGTGTACATGCTCGGCCCGCCCAACGGCGACGCTGGCGAGGTGGATTTCCAGCTGGAGTACTGCGAGTCGCGCACCGTGCTGCTCAAGCGACTCAACGAATGGTTCGCCTGCTTCGACCCCGATGCGATCATCGGTTGGAACCTGGTGCAGTTCGACCTGCGTGTGCTGCACGAGCATGCCCGGCGACTGGCCGTGCCGTTGCGCCTGGGGCGCGGTGGCGAAGAGATGCAATGGCGCGAGCACGGTGCGCGCAACAACCACTTCTTCGCTTCGGCGGCTGGCCGGCTGATCATCGACGGTATCGAGGCGTTGCGTTCGGCGACGTGGAGTTTCCCCTCGTTCAGCCTGGAAAACGTGGCCCAGACGCTGCTGGGGGAGGGCAAGTCCATCGACAACCCTTACCAGCGCATGGACGAGATCAACCGCATGTTCGCCGAGGACAAGCCGGCTCTGGCCCGGTACAACCTCAAGGACTGCGAGTTGGTGACGCGGATCTTCGCCAAGACCGAACTGCTCAAATTCCTGCTGGAGCGTGCCAGCGTCACCGGTCTGCCGGTGGACCGCAGTGGCGGTTCGGTGGCGGCCTTCACGCACCTGTACATGCCGCTGATGCACCGCCAGGGCTTCGTCGCGCCGAACCTTGGCGAACGTCCGCCCGAAGCCAGCCCGGGTGGTTTTGTCATGGACTCGCAGCCGGGGCTCTACGAGTCGGTGCTGGTGCTGGACTACAAGAGCCTGTACCCGTCGATCATCCGCACCTTTCTCATCGACCCGGTGGGCTTGATCGAAGGCTTGCGCCACCCGGACGACCGCGAGTCGGTGCCAGGCTTTCGTGGAGCGCGCTTCTCCCGTACCCGGCATTGCCTGCCGGCCATCGTCGCCAGGGTGGCCGAGGGACGCGAAACCGCGAAGCGGGAACACAACGCGCCGCTGTCCCAGGCACTGAAAATCATCATGAACGCCTTTTACGGTGTGCTCGGCTCCAGTGGCTGTCGGTTCTTCGATCCGCGCCTGGCGTCGTCCATCACCTTGCGGGGCCACCAGATCATGCAGCACACCCGGCAGTTGATCGAAGCCCTGGGCCACAAGGTGATCTACGGCGATACCGACTCCACGTTCGTCTGGCTGTGCCGTG
The DNA here is from genome assembly GCF_057809015.1 of Pseudomonas sp. FG6. Classification (NCBI taxonomy): domain Bacteria; kingdom Pseudomonadati; phylum Pseudomonadota; class Gammaproteobacteria; order Pseudomonadales; family Pseudomonadaceae; genus Pseudomonas; species Pseudomonas sp. FG6. The sequence continues at coordinate 17,129 of NZ_JBMDJD010000007.1, read as the reverse complement.
CCCATGGCGAGGAGGAAGCGGCGAAGATCGGCCGCGACCTGGTGGCGCACGTCAATCAATGGTGGCGCGAGCACATGCGTGACGAGTTCGGGCTGGAGAGCGCGCTGGAATTGCAGTTCGAAACCCACTTCAAGCGTTTTCTGATGCCGACGATCCGCGGTGCCGAAGAGGGCAGCAAAAAGCGCTACGCCGGTTTGGTGACGCGGGCCGACGGCCGCGATGAGATTGTCTACAAAGGGCTGGAAACCGTGCGCACCGATTGGTCGCCCCTGGCCCGGCAGTTCCAGCAGGAACTCTACGGACGGATTTTCCATCGCCAGCCTTATCAGGATTACGTGCGCGATTATGTGCGCCAGACCCTGGCCGGCGCGTTCGATGAACGGCTGGTCTACCGCAAGCGCCTGCGTCGGCCGCTGGAAGAGTACGAGCGCAATGTACCGCCCCATGTGCGTGCCGCGCGCATTGCCGACGAGTTCAATCAGCGCCAGGGGCGTGCGCGGCAGTACCAGAATGGCGGCTGGATCAGCTACGTCATCACCGTCGCCGGCCCCGAACCGCTGGAAACCCGCAGCGCACCGATCGACTACGACCACTACGTGACCAAGCAGCTGCAACCGGTGGCGGATGCGATCCTGCCGTTCGTGGACGATGATTTTTCGACGTTGGTGGGGGGGCAGATGGGGTTGTTCTGACGGGGTGCGGCGTTAGTGTTTGGCCGGATGTCCTTGTGGCGAGGGAGCTTGCTCCCGCTCGGGCGCGCAGCGGCCGCTTCTTTTGGGGCTGCTATGCAGCCCAGCGGGAGCAAGCTCCCTCGCCACAAGAGCTCTCCTGCCACAAAAAGCGCTCGTGCCACAAAAAGTACACTTGGCACAAAAACACGTTGCGTGTGAGCACTACACCATCGCCAACGGCTGCTTGCCCTGAGGCTGGGGGAATATCAGGTCGAGGGCCGCCAGGTCCTGGGGCTCGAGTTTCAGGTTCGCCGCCTCGGCGTTCAAGTGCACGTGTTCAGGTTGCACGGCCTTGGGGATCGCAATGACGTTGTCCTGGCGCAACAGCCAGGCCAAGGCGATCTGCGCCGGTGTGGCGCGGTGGCGTTGGGCGATTTGTCCCAAGGTGTGATCCTTGAGCAAATGCCCGCCCTGGCCGACCGGGCAGTAGGCCATGACGGGCAGCTGTCGTCGCTGGCACCAGGGCAGCAGGTCGAATTCGATGCCGCGCGCTTGCAGGTTGTAGAGCACCTGGTTGGTGGCGCAGGCGGGCGCTGCCAGCTCTTCAAGGTCCGCCACGTCGAAGTTCGACACGCCCCATCGGCCGATCTTGCCTTCCTCACGCAGGCGTTCGAAGGCTTCGACGGTTTCCGCGAGCGGATACTCTGCGCGCCAGTGCAACAGGTACAGGTCGATGTAGTCGGTGTCGAGACGCCGCAAACTGCGCTCGCAGGCCAGCGGGATGCCCCGGCGGCTGGCGTTGTGGGGATAGACCTTGCTCACCAGGAACACCTGGTCGCGCAGGCCGGTGATCGCTTCGCCCACGACGGTTTCGGCACCGCCCTCGGCGTACATCTCCGCCGTGTCGATCAGGCTCATGCCCAATTCGACACCGAGCCGAAGAGCCGCCACTTCCTTCTTGTGATGGGAGCGTTCCTCACCCATGCGCCAGGTGCCCTGGCCAATCACGGGCACGGACGCACCGGCCAGTTGCAGAGTCTTCATGCCTGTCTCCTGTTTTCGACCATCAAGACGTGTGGCAGCAGGATAGACCAGTCGTTCGAGGAGGATCGTTGTGAAGTGGTATCGCAACGATCCTTCGCAGGAGGCGGGGTTATTTCGCCGAGAACTTCAGCACCATGGTTTGGCTATAGGCCTGGTCTGGATCAAGCCGTGTCGTGGGGAAGTCCGGCTGGTTGGGCGAGTCGGGGTAGTGCTGGGTTTCCAGGGTGAACGCGCCCCAATGCGGATAGACCTTGCCGTGCTTGCCCTTGACCGTGCCGTCGAGGAAGTTGCTGGTATAGAACTGCACGCCCGGCTCGCTGGTGTAGAGCTGCAAGCGTCGGCCGGATTGCGGGTCATACACTTCGGCGGCCAGCTTGCTCACGTCACCCTTGGCGTCCAGCGCCCAGTTGAAGTCGAAGCCACCCTGTTTCGGTTCGGCGAACTTGAGCTGCGGATGATCCGCCTTGATATGGGTGCCGATGGCGGTGGGTTGGGTGAAGTCCATCGGCGTGCCGGCCACGGGGGCCAGTTCACCGGTGGGGATCAGCTTGGCGGTCACCGGCGTGTAGTAGGCGGCGTGGAAGGTCGCGACCTGTTTCAGGATGTCGCCGTTGCCCGCACCGGCCAGGTTGAAGTAACTGTGGTTGGTCAGGTTCAGCACGGTGGGTTTGTCGGTGCTGGCCTTGTACTCGATGCGCAATTCGTTCTGTTCGTTGAGGCTGTAGGTGACGTCGGTCTTCAGCGCGCCGGGGAAGCCCATCTCGCCATCGGGTGACAGGTAGGTGAAGGTCACGCCCACCGAGTCCTTGCCGTCATGGGGCACGGCCTTCCAGACCCGTTTGTCAAAACCTTGCGGTCCACCGTGCAGCGAGTTGCCGTGGTCGTTCTGCGGCACCTGGTAGCGTTTGCCGTCCAGCTCGAATGCGCCGTCGGCCAGGCGATTGCCAAACCGGCCGATGGTTGCGCCGAAGTACACGCTGCCGTTCTTCTGGTAACCCTGCACATCATCGAAGCCGAGCACGATGTCGGCAGCCTTGCCGTTTTTGTCCGGCACGCTCAAGGACTGGAGGGTCGCGCCGTAGGTAATGACGGTGGCTTCCATGCCATGGCTGTTGCGCAGGACAAATTTTTCCACTGCCGTGCCGTCGTTGGTCTTGCCGAACGCCGCGCGTTCATTGGTCAGGCCGGCAGCCTGGGATGTCGAAGTGGCGATCATCAGAGAAGCTCCGAGAGCGGTGATCAGGTGTCTTGATTCAAGCATGGTGTGACCTTCCTTCCTGGGTTTTGTTGTTGTTTTGAACGCGGGTCGGGTCCGTTACTTGGTCGGACAGCAGCAAAGGTTTTTCTGTTCAGTAGTCTTTCTATTTGTGGTTAGAAAAAGGATTTATAGCCATAAATCTAAATTTATCAATTAAAAAGTAAGACTAATTAAGCATGGCGAGCCTTGCCCAAACGTCAGGTTTCTTGTCGGTCGCCGCACTTTTACGGTTTCCTCGACGCCCGTACCGCCGAGAAGCAGGTGCGCATGGCCATCGAACAGCAGCAGCCCTTGCCGGCCCTGGGCGGCAAGAAAGATCTCGCCGCCCTGAGCTATGCCATGAGTCCGCAGTTTTTGGGGGACCGGGTCGGGGCGTTCATCTATGCCATTGGCAGCATGCTGGTCACCGCCCATGGCAACCGCCTGGAGTTCTACATGACCGATGCGATCGATCCGCGTTTTGTCAGCAACGCGGCGCGAAACATCGAAAAAGCCACCTGGTTGTTGAGTCAGCGCCAGGACAAGGAGGGCAAGCCCTTGCTGTTCCTGAATTTCCTGCCAGTGCAGTGAGATAGCAAAAGGAATAAAGATAGATCACATCGATATAGGGGAGTTATAAGAAAAGTCGCTATGCTCGCGGCCAGATTTTTTCTAGCAGCGCGCTGAGACGGATTTGATGGATTTCGGTAGTGTCGGTTTAATCGTAGCGGGCCTGGTGGTCGGTTTTATCGTCGGGATGACCGGCGTGGGCGGTGGTTCGCTGATGACCCCGATCCTGTTGTGGTTTGGTATCAACCCTGCGACAGCCGTGGGCACGGACTTGTTGTACGCGGCCATCACCAAGTCGGGCGGCGTGCTGGTCCATGCCAAGAATCGCAACATCGACTGGGCCATCACCGGTTGGCTGACATTGGGCAGCGTGCCAGCGGTGGGATTGACGCTGTGGTTTCTCAGTAGCCTGCACAGTTCTCCCGAAGCCATGAACGCGGTGATCAAGCAGGCCCTGGGGTTCGTGCTGTTCTTCACTGCCCTGGCGATCCTGTTCAAGAAGCGCTTGCTGCAATTCGCCCATGACCGTGCTGGCGGTCATTACAACCCGACCGGCTCGCGACTCAACGTGCTGACCGTCGTGACGGGCCTGGTGCTGGGCACCATGGTCGCGTTGACGTCCATTGGTGCTGGCGCCCTGGGCACCGTGGCCCTGTTCATCCTCTATCCCTTCCTGCTCACCAAACGCCTGGTGGGCACCGAGATCGCCCACGCCGTGCCGCTGACCCTGGTGGCCGGGCTGGGGCACGCCAGTATGGGCAACATGGACTGGCACATCCTCGGTTTCCTGCTGGTGGGTTCGCTGCCGGGGATCTACCTGGGCAGTCATTTGTCGGGGCGGATCTCCGATGAACTCCTGCGCCCTTGCCTGGCGGTGATGCTGGCGATGATCGGGTTCAAGCTGGCGTTCTAGCATCGACTGCCAACCCTTGTGGGAGCGGGCTTGCTCCCACAATAGTTTTCCCTGGCACCTGATGGCCGTCTCTCTTGCTTTTGTATCCGGTTGCGCAATGAATCCGCTGACCTAAGCTTCAGGGCAGGCAGGCGCAGTATCGAGCGACTCTCGCGGAACAATCGCTGCCTTGTGCAATCAGTACAGCGTGACCATCAAAAGGAGAGGCGCATGCTCATTCGGTCCTTGACCCTCGCTACTTTGCTGGCGATTTCCGGCCCCCTGTTCGCCGCCGACGGTGACTCCCCCCTGGTGGCGGAGGTGGGCAAAGCCCGACCCTTTATCGTCATTGCCCCCAGCACCGTCGACCCCGCCTGGGTCAGCTTGAAGAAGGCCCTGGACGAGCCGGCCGGCAAGCAGGGTTTTTCCCAGCGCAACATGGTGCTCTACACCGTGCTTAATACCATGGGCCAGCGTGACGGCAAGGAACTGGACCCGCAAAGCACCATGGCGTTGATCCGTTCGCTCAAGCTGGGCGCCAGTGCCCAGACCAAGTTCATCCTGGTGGGCAAGGACGGAGAGAAGAAGCTTGAACATTCCGGGGCAATCGAACTCAAGGACGTCTTCGACGCGGTCGATAAATTGCCTGCGGCCGAAAAAGAAGCGGTAGCGCCCACTCCACCTCCTGCACCAGAACCTGCTGCCGCCAAGGATGCAAAAGGCGGCAAGCCCGGCAAGGCCGCCAAACCGCCGGCTGCGCCACAGCCATTGGATGATTGATCGCCGGTGGCTATTGCATCACCCCTTCCACTGTGGGAGCGCGCCTGCTCGCGATGACGTCAGTCCAAACACCGGAGTTTGCGGCCGTTCGCCCGGTCTGGCGCCTCAGGCGCAGCAGTCGCATAACCAGGCAGTGCGGTTTAGCTGAACGTAGGGGTCTGCTTTGCAGGCCAGCGGGAGCAAGCTCCCTCGCCACGGTTATCAATCATCCAGCGCGGCCAGGATCCGGTACGCCGCCTTCACCCGTTCTTCGTTCGGGTAGTTCTTGTTGGCAAGCATGACGATCCCCATGTCCTTTCCAGGCACGAACGCCACGTAGGCCCCGAAGCCGCCGGTAGAACCGGTCTTGTTGATCCAGGCGTTGGCCGGCGCAGGGCGTGGTGGTGCGAGGGCGTCTACCTTGTTTGGCGTCATGGCGACCTGGGTCGAGTTGCCGGCCAGCAACTGATCCAAAGTGACCGGGTAAGGGTAGAACTCCCAGCCCAACCCTTGGGTCATGCCGCCGACCGCGTAGAACCCGGTGTGCGTGGTAGCGATGGCCTGGCGCATGGCGGCGTCCAGTTTGTCAGGGTGCAGGTTGGCGTCGACGAACCGAATCAGGTCCGATGCGCTGGTCTTGACCCCGTAGGCTTCGGAATCCAGAGCGCCGGGACCGACCCTGACCGGCCTGCCATCCTTTGCGTAGCCTTGGGCGTATCGGCCCAGTTGTGCCTCGGGCACACGCACATAGCTGTGCTTGAGGCCCAATCCTGGCATCACCGTGTGTTCCATCAACTCGTCGAACGGTTGCCCCATGCTGCGGGCCGCCAGGTAGCCGAACAGGCCGATGCTGGGGTTGGAATACAACCGCTGGGTGCCGGCCGGGTAGAGGGGTTTCCAGGCTTGGTAGTAATCGAGCATCCGGTCCGGATGATCGGCTGCGTCGGGAAATTGCAGGGGCAAACCGCCGCCGGTGTAGGTGGCGAGATTGAGCAGGCTGATACCGTCAAAGGCGCTGCCGCGCAGTTCGGGGGCAAAGTGGCTGGCTGGGTCCGCCAGGGACAGCTTGCCCTGGGCCTGGGCGTAGGCGCCGAGGGTCGCGGTGAAGGTCTTGCTGACCGAGCCGATTTCGAACAGCGTCTGGTCGGTCACCGCGTTTTTCGTGTCCTTGGAGGCCACGCCGTAGTTGAAGTAACGCTGTTGACCATGGTGTGTGATCGCCACGGCCATGCCGGCGATGTCCTGCTGCTTCATCAGGGGCTGGATAACGCCGTCGATCGTGTCTTGCAGGCGGTCCTGGGCAAGCACCGGTGCGCTTGCACAGGCGAAGCAGAAAACACTGGCGAGTAGTGATTTGGCAAATGGCATGGCTGACCGTCTCCGTGGCAGGGGTGGTCAATCTAGGGGCTTTCAGTGTGCTCGGCAATCGCGCCTCCGGCTCTCCACGCCGGCTTCGGAGTTGTCCTACCGAGTCGCAGGCGCTCTCCTACGAGAAACCCTAGCCACACAAACCCACTGCCGCCGGGTAAACTGGCGCTCTTTGCGAAGGAGTCCACATGAGCTACTACCAGTCCGGCATTCTCACCACCCCTGTTCCGCCTCAGGCCCGCCACTTGTTCTTTGCCCTGGAATCGGTGGAGGCGCTGCCGGCTGCCATCGACAGGTTGTCGTTGCTACTGGATGCTCGTATGGTCGTGGGGTTTGGCGAGTCCCTGGTCCAGGCGCTGGGTGCACAGGTCCAAGGGCTGCGGGCATTTCCGGCATTGGCCGGGGTTGGCGTGGACAACCCTTCGACCCAGCACGCGCTGTGGTGCTGGCTGCACGGCGAGGATCGCGGGGAACTGCTGCACCGCAGCCGCGCCATCGAAGCCGCGTTGGCCCCGGCATTGCGCCTGGTGCAGTTGAACGAAACCTTCCGGCACATGACCGGCCATGACTTGACGGGCTACGAAGACGGCACTGAAAACCCCCACGACGACGCGGCTGTCGCGGCGGCCCTGGCCCAGGGCGCCGATGGCTTGCGAGGCGGCAGCTTCGCGGCGATCCAGCAATGGCAGCACGACCTCGACGGTTTCGCCGCGATGCAGCCTCACGAGCGCGACAACATCATGGGGCGTCGCCTGAGCGACAACGAGGAAATCGACGATGCGCCGGAGTCGGCCCACGTCAAGCGCACCGCCCAGGAAAGCTTCGCTCCAGAGGCCTTCGTGGTGCGCCGCTCCATGCCCTGGATCGAAGGTGACCGCGCGGGCCTGATGTTCCTGGCGTTCGGTTTTTCCCTCGACGCCTTCGAGGCGCAACTGCGGCGCATGAGCGGCCTGGAGGACGGTATCACCGACGGTCTGTATCGCATGAGCCGACCCATCACTGGCGGCTACTACTGGTGCCCACCGCTGCTGGGAGGACGCCTGGACCTGCGGGCTTTGGTGCGTTAAGCGCAGCGCTTTGTGCGAAAACACCAGTGAACGCTATCCTTGGGCCCAACGTCTGTGGGTGGAAAGGGGGAAGCAAACGTGGATAAAGTCATCGTGATCACCGGTGGCGGTCGCGGCATCGGGGCGGCCACTGCACTGTTGGCGGCCGAGCTGGGCTACCGGATCTGCATCAATTATCAATCCGATGAAAACGCCGCGCAGGACGTTCTCCAGAGGGTTCGGGCCAAGGGCGCGCAAGCGATTGCGGTGCGGGCCGACGTGAGCATCGAGGATGAAGTGGTGGGGCTGTTCAACCGGGTCGATGCCGAACTGGGCCGTGTCACGGCGTTGGTGAACAACGCCGGGACGGTCGCCCAGAAGGCCCGGCTCGATGAGATGTCCGAGTTCCGTATCCTCAAGATCCTGAAGACCAATGTGCTGGGGCCGATGCTCTGCGCCAAGCACGCCGTGTTGCGCATGTCGCCCCGGCACGGCGGGCAGGGCGGCAGCATTGTCAACGTATCGTCGGTGGCCGCTCGCCTGGGCTCGCCAAACGAGTATGTCGACTACGCCGCCTCGAAAGGCGCCCTGGACTCTTTCACCATTGGCCTGTCCAAGGAAGTGGCGGGCGAAGGCATCCGCGTTAACGCGGTGCGCCCGGGCTATATCTACACCGATTTCCACGCCCTCAGCGGCGACCCGGATCGGGTCAGCAAGCTGGAGTCGGCCATCCCCATGGCCCGGGGCGGCCGTCCGGATGAGGTGGCCGAAGCGATTATCTGGTTGTTGTCGGACAAGGCTTCGTACGCCACGGGGACATTCGTGGACCTGGGTGGTGGTCGCTGACTTCGTGATCTTTATTGTCAGTACAGGCCTCATCGCGAGCAGGCTCGCTCCCATAGTGGATTTGCGGTGAGACAGGTAACTCAGACGCTCCAACAGATCCCTTGTGGGAGCGAGCCTGCTCGCGAGGGCAGTAACAGGCAACCCACTGTCAAAACGATCGAATAATCCGCCCCAACGTCTCCATGGCCTTTTCCGATACCTCTGTCCACGGGCTGCCATAGTTCAGGCGGATGCAATTGCGAAACCGCCGGGTCGGTGAAAAGATCGGCCCCGGCGCGATGCTGATGCCCTGGGCCAGAGCCATCTGGAAGAGTTTCAGCGAGTCCATCTGCTCGGGCAGTTCCAGCCACAGGAAATAGCCGCCCGCGGGCTGGCTGACCCGCGTCTGGGCCGGGAAATAGCGGCCGATGGCGGCGAGCATCGCGTTTTGCTGTTCTTCCAGGGCGTAGCGCAGCTTGCGCAGGTGACGGTCGTAGCCGCCGTGTTGCAGGTAGTCGGCGATGGCGGCCTGGGCGGGCATCGAGGCGCACAGCGAGGTCATGAGCTTGAGCCGTTCGATCTTCTGCGCATATCGCCCGGCGGCGACCCAGCCAATGCGATAGCCCGGCGCCAGGCTCTTGGCGAACGAACCGCAATGCATCACCAGCCCTTCGGTGTCGAACGCCTTGGCCGGTTTCGGCGCCTGCACCCCGTAGTAGAGCTCGGCGTACACGTCGTCTTCGATCAGGGGCACCTGATGGCGACGCAGCAGCGCCACCAGCGCCTGTTTCCTTCCTTCGGACAGGGTCGCGCCCATGGGGTTCTGGAAACTGGTCATGCACCAGCAGGCCTTGATCGGATGGCGTTCCAGTGTCTGCTCCAACACGTCCAGGTCGATTCCGTCACGCGGGTGGACGGGAATCTCCACCGCCTTGAGCTTGAGCCGCTCCAGCACTTGCAGGCTGGCGTAGAAGGCTGGCGCCTCGATCGCCACCAGGTCACCCGGCTCGGTCACGGCTTGCAGGCACAGGTTCAAGGCTTCGAGGGCGCCGTTGGTGATCAACAGCTCCTCCATGGGCAGCATCAGCCCGCCGACCATGTAGCGCAGGGCGATCTGTCGGCGTAGCTGCGGGTTGCCCGGCGACATGTCCGTGACCACCACGCGCGGGTCCATGTTCCGCGTGGCGCTGGACAGCGAGCGAGACAGCCGTTGCAGCGGGAACAGCGTCGGGCTGGGGAACGCCGAGCCAAACGGTACCGTGGTCGGATCCTTGATCGAATCCATGACCGAAAACACCAGTTCGCTGACGTCGACTTCCGTTGATTCCTGCACTTGGCTGCTGACCACCGGCTCGGAAAACGAACTGGGCGTGTGGGAATTGACGAAGTAGCCCGAGCGCGGCCGCGCGCGGATCATGCCGCGTCGTTCCAGCAGGTAATACGCCTGGAATACCGTCGACGGGCTGACGCCGTAGGTCTGGCTGGCGTAGCGCACCGAGGGCACGCGCTGGCCTGGGCCCAGCATGCCGGAGCGGATGAGTTCTGCGATGTCGTCGGCGAATTTTTCGTAGCGTTTCATAGCGGGCCCGGTCTTGAACGATTCAGGGTAGCGCAGCGTATTGGCACAGGTGGCGGCATCTTAAGGCTTCAGCGATTCATCGGTGCCACGAAACGGCTTTTGGCAAGGCTGTAGATGCCGGGCTCATCACTGTCGGTCACCTTGAAGGTCATTTCCTGGGAGCCTTTGGCAGGGTGCTCACTGAGCATCGCCACCGACACCGGCACGTCGACGATTTCCCCCGGCGCCAGGCTCAGTTGCGTCTTGCCTTGCAGGAGCAACCCATCACTGTCCACCAGCGACAATTGATAGTCCTGGCGTTGCTGGGTCTTGTTGATGATCTTCAGGCTGTAGATGTTCTCGATCTGCCCCGCACTGTTTTCGCGGAACAGGCCCCGGTCCTTGCTCACGTCCAGCGACACCATGGGTCGTTGCACCAGTGCGACGACAAGAGCGCCGATCATCACCAGCAGCACGGCGGTGTAGCCGATCAGCCGGGGGCGCAGCAAATGGGTGATGCCGCCTTGCAGCTGGTGTTCGGAGGTGTATTTGATCAACCCGCGGGCGTAACCCATCTTGTCCATGATCGAGTCGCAGGCATCGATGCACGCCGCGCACCCGATGCACTCCATTTGCAGGCCGTCGCGGATGTCGATGCCGGTGGGGCAGACCTGCACGCACATCTGACAATCGATGCAATCGCCCAGGCCGATGTTGGCCGGCTTTGCGTCGCGTTTGCGCGGGCCACGGATCTCACCGCGCGCCGTGTCGTAGGAAATGGTCAGCGTATCCTTGTCGAACATCACGCTCTGGAAACGCGCATAGGGACACATGTGCATGCACACCGCTTCACGCAGCCAGCCGGCGTTGAGGTAGGTTGCCCCGGTGAAGAACAGCACCCAGAACAGGCTGACGCCCCCCATCTGCCAAGTCAGCAGGGCTTCGGCCAGTGGACGGATCGGCGTGAAGTAGCCCACGAACGTCAGGCCGGTCAGCAGGCTGATGGCCAGCCACAAGGTGTGCTTGGCACAGCGCCGCAGCAGCTTTTTCAACCCCCAGGGCGCCGCTTGTAGTTTGATCCGCTGGTTGCGTTCACCCTCGGTGACCTTCTCGCACCACATGAACAGCCAGGTCCACGAACTTTGCGGGCAGGTGTAGCCGCACCATACGCGGCCGGCAAACACGGTGATCGCAAACAGGCCGAATGCCGCGATGATCAGCAGCGCCGACAACAGGATGAAATCCTGGGGCCAGAAGGTCGCGCCAAAAATATGGAATTTGCTTTCGGAAAGATCCCAGAGCACGGCCTGGCGACCGCCCCAGTCCAGCCACACCGTGCCGAAGAACAACAGGAACAAGGCCCCCGCGCCGCTGATGCGCAAGTTGCGAAACAACCCGGTGAAGCTACGGGTGTGGATCAGGTTGTCGGTGCTTCTGGCCTTTATCTTAGGCGGGGCAGGGTCGAAGGTCTGGATCAACTGGACGGGGATTCTATCGCTCATGGTCGGTCGCTCATCAGCCTGTATCTGGCCGGCGCACTATGACCATCGAACTGTTTGCATAACAGACTCAGGTGTATCGAGAAAAACCGGATCAGATGCGGTGAAGCCCAGTCGCTGCGACACTTTGATGCACCTGCGAACGAGCGAACAAGCCCTGTTGCGAACAGTGAACTGTGGGGCAAATGGGGCAGTGCATGGAGGCCTACATAAGTGAGCGCCTACCGCCCCCGAACCAACCACACCCCCTGTGGCGAGGGAGCTTGCTCCCGCTGGGCTGCGAAGCAGTCCCAAACAAGCTGAATGCGGTCAGCCTGAAACACCTCGGTGGCAGATCTTGGGGCTGCTGCGCAGCCCAGCGGGAGCAAGCTCCCTCGCCACAGGGGGTGTGGTTGGTCGGGTGGCAGATGTTCGATCCTACAGATAGACCCCCTCAGGGATTCAGATCGCCGAGCCGCTGTCGGTGGCCTTGAGGTGCTTGCGCCCATCGACTGCCCCGGCCACGGTCAGGGCATCGGCTTCGGCCTCGGTGATGTAGACCCGGTCACCATTGATCTCCACGACGGACATGGCCTTGTCCGGGTCGGTGATGATGGTCAGCTCGCGGGCGGGGCGTCGTTGCGGACCGTTGGCGGTGGTGAAGTGGCAATTCTGATCGGCGTCGATTTTCTCAAGCATGACGTCACTCCTTGCTGGATGTCCTGAACGTTAGGTCGCGCCTGCCTGCGAGGGTTCGTTGCGACTGATCAGCGGTCGGGCGCACCTCTGGCGTCGTGCGCGGTCCATCGTTTATCGAATGAAAACGAGGACGGTCCATGGAAGCCTGGTGGCATGAAGTCTGGATAACCCTGCAGGCGGAATTCGCCGACATCACCGATGCCCAGCAAATGACCCGGGTCACGGTGCGCCTGATCATGGCCGCGCTGCTCGGCGGCATCCTGGGTTTCGAGCGTGAACACAAGGGCAAGGCCGCCGGCGTACGGACCCACATGCTGGTGGCGCTGGGGGCTGCGCTGTTCGTGCTGGTGCCCCAAATGTCCGGCTCCCAGGCCGACGCCATGAGCCGGGTGATACAAGGCGTCGTCGCGGGCATCGGTTTTCTCGGCGCCGGTACCATCCTGAAAAACAACGAAGGCGACGAAGGCCACGTCAAGGGCCTGACCACCGCCGCCGGCCTATGGATGACCGCCGCCATCGGCGTCGCCGCCGGGCTGGGCCGGGAAGCGACGGCGGTGCTGAGCACGTTGCTGGCGCTGGGGATCTTCAGTGTGATGCCGGTGATTGTTCGGGTGTTGGAGAAGGGGGATTAGTCCTGATGTCAGGCCATTAGAGTTTCATCCATGCCTGGGTTCATCAGGTTCGGTAGCTGCTCGAATGAATGCATCATCCAGAGTGCTCGCCTTATATTTGTTCATGAAAGCTGTCCCGTCGTCAAAGGGATGAAAACGACGCTGGCTAATCATGTAGAACATGTCGCAGTTGTTGGCGATTTCATCCACTTGATGGGACGAGACCAGTATGGTTGCCCCATCCTTTACCGCGCCACGAAGGCATCGCCAGATGTAATGGCGAAACTCTGGATCAACACCGGCTGTGGGCTCGTCCAAGATTATAAAATCGGCGGGGATGCTTAGTAGTGTGAGTGTGAAAAACCAGCGTGTTTCCCCATAACTGCACAATGAGGATTTTTTGTTCCATATCTCTTTGTAGCGATTGACGATTTCTGGACTCCATCTGGATAGTTTTTCCAGCGCTTTTGTCTGGTCTATGTTTTTGTCGGACGAAAGTACCGTGACCATGCGGAAGATGTCACGCATGCGGAATGCAGATGGCGTAGTGATGATTTGGGATAGGTAGAGAATTTTTTTAAACTTTCTCTCGATGGTGCCGGTCTTGATTTTTTTCAAGTTGCAAATTGCGTCGAAGAAGCTGGTTTTTCCTGAGCCGTTTGGCCCCAGTAATCCGACTGTTGAACCTTGCTTGATTTTCAGGTCAGCCTGGAACAAGAGGCACTTGTCGTCATAGCTGAGCTCTATGTTCTTTACTAATAGAAGATTCAAGAGTATCGGCTCCATACAGGATTTATTCTTAAATTGCGCTGGGCGAGTCCATAGGCGATCCAGAAAGATAAAATAATCAGCGTGGGTGACTGTGGGGCGAGAAACGGGTCTTCGGTCATTAATTTATTCGCAAGTGCCAAGGGGTTGGTGATGTTCATGATGCTGGCGGTTTCAAGGGGGGGGATTGAGCCCATGATGCCTAACGCCAGCATGCAGAAAGAAAGTATTGAGAATAGGGTGTTCGAGTTCTGGAAATTCATGGGGAGTAGAGTCAAGAGGATGCCTATCGTGCAGAACAGTAGAAAGCAGAAATAAAAGCGTATGACGATTGTTAGGGCTTCGTTGAGGGCGTAGCTGCCAAAGGAAGGTCGGGTAATGAGGTAAAACACTCCACAGTAAATCAGAGCGATAAGGGAGTAGGCGAGTAAGTGGGAGCGAAGGAAGAGGCGCTTGGTTTTCGGTGTGTATATAAATGACCTCATGAAACCGCTTTCTCTGCGGCCGATTATGTAAAAGGAAAAGCCGAATAGCGCAACGCTGGAAGAAATGTAAGCGTAAAACCAACCTGCGGTGAGAATGTAATCCTTCGTGAAGTACGTTGGATCTTGCTTCGTTATGGCGAGCAAATAAAAAAGCGTAGACGGTGACAAGATGATCCAGAAAAGTGCGATGGGCTCCTTTAGTTGCTCCTTGATGAAAAGCCACGTGAGTGTCAGGGTCCTGATGCGCATATTGAACTCGTTGTCAAATTAGGTGGGGCAATATTTAGAGAGTCTGGATGGATTTTGCAATCATGGATTTCCCATGTTGCACGAAGCGTCTTTCACGCTCCGGAGAAAGTTCTTACACGACCTTTTATTCAAAATGAGTAAGGCGAGCGGAGTGGAAGAGAGGCAATGAAGGGATAGAAAAGAAGTATCTTATGGCGTGACAAGCAATTGCGTCTGATTCGAGTCTTCAAACGCAACGTCTATTAGTTGTTTTTCGCGTGGGAAATTTCCGACATGTTCGGCGAGATTTTTTGGTCTTACATTCTCTGCGAGCCGACGAACGGTCATCTTTGATCAGGGCGAGGCGCGGCGTTCATTGCTTTGCCTCCCCCGGTGAGCAACTAGTCTTATGGCGCCACCCGCTCCGGCGGCGCCTCGCTCGGCGGATCGCCCAACGGCGGCTGCGGATCCAGCTGGGGGTCTTTTTCCGGGATGGGTTCCGGGTCGGGGCCGGGTGGGGGCAGGGTGGGGTTGTCGATGTTCGGGTCGGGGGTTTCGGCTGGGATGGGGATGTTCATCGGATGGAGTCTCCGTCACCTAACTGGCTTGAGTCGTGCTTATGGTTGTTGACCACCCTTTGTCCACTTTGATCCGGCTGCATCGGGCAAATTGCGCTGAACTTTTAGCCGCCGGTCCGGTTCGGAGTTTAAGTGAGTTTTGTCAGGACCCGTTGGGCCATAACCGCCACAAGCGCGTCCCTGAGGCGTAGAAGGAGCGATGCTCGATGACTGCTGAATACCCGACTGACCAGGCGTACCACCCGCACTTGCCGTTGTCCCACGCCTTGTTGTTGCCGCGTATTGCCATTGAAAACACCATGCCGGTTATCGACGGCGGGCAATTTGCCGCGAAGGCCCTGGCGGGGCGCGATGTGACGGTGACCAGCAAAGTGTTCACCGACGGCCACGACAAGCTGGCCGTGCGCATTCGCTGGCGTTCGCTGCAAGACGAGGTGTGGAACAGCGAGGTCATGACCGACCTGGGCAATAACAGTTGGCGTGGTCAGTTCAACGTGCCGGAGCAGGGGCGCTATCTGTTTTGCATCGAGGCCTGGTTCGACCAGTTCGCCAGTTTTCGCTATGAGCTGGAGAAGAAGTACGCCGCCGGAGTGCCCATCAGCCTGGAGCTGCAGGAGGGGCGCAACCATGTGCAGCAAGCGGCCGAGCGCAGCGAAGGTGAGTTGAGGGAGCGCTTGACGGCCTTGCACGACGAGCTTTGCGGCCTGTTGCCGGCCGAGCAAGTGGCGCTGTTTCTCATGCCGCATAGTGCTGATCTCATGTCCCTGGCCGATCACCGTCCTTATTTGAGCATCAGTCCCGAATACCCGTTGGATGTGGAGCGCGAGCGGGCGGAGTTTGCCAGTTGGTATGAGCTGTTTCCGCGCTCGATCACCGACGATCCCGCCCGCCATGGCACCTTCAACGACGTGCACTCGCGCCTGGCGGTTATCCAGGACATGGGCTTCGACGTGTTGTACTTCCCGCCGATCCATCCCATCGGCCGCAGCTTTCGCAAAGGTCCGAATAACTCCCTCACCGCCGGGCCGGACGATCCGGGCAGCCCGTATGCCATTGGCAGTGAAGAGGGCGGGCACGAGGCGATACACCCGCAATTGGGCTCGCGGGAAGACTTTCGCCGCCTGGTGAAGGCCGCCGAGGCCCATGGCCTGGAGATCGCCCTCGATTTCGCGATCCAGTGTTCCCAGGATCACCCCTGGCTCAAGCAGCATCCCGGGTGGTTCAGCTGGCGACCGGACGGCACGATCAAATACGCGGAGAACCCGCCGAAGAAGTACCAGGACATCGTCAACGTCGATTTCTATGCAGCGGACGCCATTCCGAGCCTGTGGCTGGAGCTGCGGGACGTTGTGTTGGGTTGGGTCAACGAAGGCGTGAAAATGTTTCGCGTCGACAACCCTCACACCAAGCCTTTGCCGTTCTGGCAATGGTTGATCGCCGATGTGCGCGCCCGGCACCCGGAAGTGATTTTCCTGGCTGAAGCCTTCACCACGCCGGCGATGATGGCGCGGCTCGGCAAGGTCGGTTATTCCCAGAGCTACACCTACTTCACCTGGCGTAATACCAAGGCCGAACTGGCGACCTATTTCAGCGAGCTCAACGAGTCGCCCTGGCGCGAATGCTATCGGCCGAATTTTTTCGTCAATACCCCCGACATCAACCCGGCGTTTCTGCATGAGTCGGGGCGCCCGGGCTTTTTGATCCGTGCGGCGCTGGCGACCATGGGCTCGGGCCTGTGGGGCATGTACTCAGGGTTCGAACTGTGCGAGTCGGCGCCGGTGCCAGGCAAGGAGGAATACCTGGACTCGGAGAAATACGAAATCCGCCCACGGGATTTCACCGCGCCGGGCAACATCATTGCCGAGATTGCCCAGCTCAACCGCATCCGCCGACAGAACCCGGCGTTGCAGACGCACCTGGGCCTGAAAATCTACAACGCCTGGAACGACAACATTCTGTATTTCGGCAAGCGCACGCCCGACGGCAGCAATTTCATCCTGGTGGCGGTGAGCCTCGATCCGCATAACCCACAGGAAGCCCGTTTCGAATTGCCCCTGTGGGAGTTGGGCCTGCCGGACGATGCCCAGACCCAGGGCGAGGACTTGATGAGCGGGCATCGCTGGACCTGGTACGGCAAGTATCAGTCCATGCGGATCGACCCGGCGTACCAGCCGTTCGGGATCTGGCGGATCAGTGTGGGGTGAGGCAGAAGCAATCGTTGTGTGATGGCTTTTGTGGCGAGGGAGCTTGCTCCCGCTCGGCTGCGAAGCAGTCGTAAATTGTCAGGGGCCGCTGCGCGCCCCAGCGGGAGC
>NZ_JBMDJD010000069.1:0-8079 GCF_057809015.1 Pseudomonas sp. FG6 | reverse complement strand
CGTAGCTCAGGAATCCGAATGCCTGGGAGTGCACGGTTTTTGAAGTGGTCATGGCCCGTTTCTCATTGTTGGAGATCAGAATTTGAATGAGGTTAAGGCGAAGAAGGTGGTGCTGCCGAGGTTGTTATCTGGATGCAAGAAAGCTTGTCTCTGAATTCTTCTGTGACTCCCAAGTCAACCATTTGCAATCCTGGTTCAATTATCTGATTTTTTCTGTAGGTCGTGAGGTATTCAATGGGCTGAATTGATGTGGAGGTTTGTTTCTTTGTTGTCTTGAGCTTCAACCAGGTATAACCACTTGTCAGGCAGCCCCCGAAATCACTCAGCAAAATGACAGTGGCTGAAGGCACTTCTGCTAATTGGATTGTGCGGGCTCTGTTATCCCAGCGTTCGCAAGGATAAGGCTCGATGGTAAAGCTGTACATTTTGGTCTGGCCTGGTTCTGGCAGGTCAAAAGAGCAAATAGCATTGTCCTTATCTCTAAGTATTATGGTGCCTGTCGCAGAAAAAGCAGAGCCAGAATAAACAAGATAGTTGCTCAGCAATAAGCCGAAAACGAAGGCTTTGATGTACTTCATAGTAATATGGCCCATGCGAATGATTGTGGGTGAGGCGACAGCATCAGGATTCAACGTTACCACTTGAAAAGTTGCCTGGAACCTAGCAGTTCTGTTAGTGGACAACGCCTTTCATCGAAATCTACAGTGTGATTTCCGATGCTCTATTGCTCTCGAATTTCCGAGGCGTTATTCCATGGCCGACTTGAACCCGCGCCCAGAGATCCCGGCCCTACAGCCCGGTAATTGGATCGATCTGGAGCAATTGAGCAATGCTCCGTTGCTCACCTATATCAAGTTTCCCGGTATGACTATCGGCGATGTGCTTTGGCCGCACTGGCGAGGGTGTGGCGCACAAGGTGAAGTGGCCGACTTCAGCGATTCTCGAGTGGATGTGACAGAAAGTGGCGGCTATACCCCTGAGCGGGGAATGCCAGTGAATATTCCCAATGACCTGCTCAGGCAACTGGATCAGGGATTTGTATTTTATTCCTATGCCGTGGCCACGCCCGGTGATCCTGATGACCCAGGGCCGGAATCGCTTCGAATATTGTGCTACGTAGGGAAACGCAAGCTGCCTGTCCCGCAAGTAAAGGAATCTCACGAGCGCTCGGTGGATCCCAGAAACGTCCTTTCGGCAGGGGCTACCGCCGTGGTACCACCCTACCAGGCCATGAGCGTCGCCGATGAGGTCGTTTTCAGTTGGCAAGGCTATTTCCAGGGCCTTCCAGAACCCGTGTATCGCGAATCCAAGGAAATCAGGGCCGAACATCTGGGCCAGCCTCTGGCGTTCACCGTGCCGTATATCGAGATTGTTGGCATTGCGGGTGAACATGCCGATATCAGCTACCGCGTTCAATACGCCGGTCAACCCGCACAGTTCAGTGAGTCCGAGCCGCAGAGAATCGATATTGTCGAACCCGGCTCTGCCTTGTTGCCTGCTATTACGGTCAAGGGCTACACCGAGGGCCCGATCAATCCTGGACATTATCCCAATGGCCTGACCTTGCAGATG
This sequence comes from Pseudomonas sp. FG6, assembly GCF_057809015.1. NCBI lineage: Bacteria > Pseudomonadati > Pseudomonadota > Gammaproteobacteria > Pseudomonadales > Pseudomonadaceae > Pseudomonas > Pseudomonas sp. FG6. The sequence goes on along the minus strand of NZ_JBMDJD010000069.1, from coordinate 6,507 downwards.
AAGCCGGTTTATCCGGACATCCAGGAAAACGACTGGGTACTGCTGTACTGGACGGGCAGCGAAAAGATCAAGAGTGTCACCAAGGCACTGCGGGTCGATCGTTCGATCCTGGACAGCGCACTCATTGAATTTCATGTCGAGCCGCAATGGCTGACAGCCAACAGCAATAGCCAGGTGAAAGTGGTTTACCAGTACGCCCGGGCGGGTGTTGCCCTTGCGGCCGAACCCTTGCTTCTGGACATCAGCAAGCCGTTATATCTGCCCCCGCCGATTATCGAGGACGCCACCCCTGGTGCAGAGAACCAGGGGACATTACAAGCAAGTACCAGTGGCGCATATGTCAGGATCCCTGAAACCGCAGAAGTCGGCTCCGGCTCAGTGGAAGTGCATTGGCAGGGGCATCCAAACGGTGGGCGCTACACGACGACAGTGCCTGTTTCGGGCAGGCGTTTTCATATTCCCGCCACCGCTATCGCGGCCAACATGTCGACGGTCGCCCAAGGCCGCTATTTTCCGGTGTTCTACAAGGTGGAGGACGAGGACTCTGTTCATTTCAACCTGTTGATCACGCCCTTACCGGAAACCCGCTATCCGTTTACGACCTCCATACACATCACGGGCAACCAGATGTTGTTGTCCAACGTGCCATTCAGCGGTGCAGACCTGGTCATTGAGTCTTCGGGGTTCGATGCATGGCCATTCATGGCAGAAGGGCAACTATTGACGATGGAAGCCAGCGCAGCCCAACTCTCCTATCCGGTTCGTAATGCCCAGCCGGTCACAGAAGCCGAGTTCCGAAACAAAAGGGTAGAGGCGAAACTGCCTAAAAGAGATTTTCTGGAAAAACTCCAAAACGGTGAAAGTTTTTCACTAACTGCACGTGTCAGTTTCGACGGTGGTGAAACATTCACACCCTTTAGAAATACCACGGTGACGCTGGTTCGCTAAATCAGAGTGTCAGTCGCCGATCCTGTTCAGTGAGAGGGTCTTGTCATGGAAATCAATTCTGTAGACGCACTGTTGGACTGGCTTGAAGTAAAGCCCCGTACATTAGGCTGGGGGGCGGTTCTGGCCTATGGGCGCAGTGAGACCAATAAGGTCTTGATGCAGGAATACATTACCCGCTTCGGAACCGGTGATTATATGCAGCCGATCACCGAGGAGATACGGGACAATACGACGCCGACGCATAAGGATTTTTTGCATAACTACCAGATGGACGCACCGCGACTTTCATTTGCGGGTTCAAACTTGCAGAGTTCTTCAGCAAAGTTAACAATGAAAGAGGTCGGTGGCACCCATCTGTCGTTCACTAAATTTGAGGGCGCCCAACAATGGTCGCTCACCAGGATTTCCGAGAAAGATGTATTGGATGGGCCAGGGCTTAAGTTTGACATTGATCTGATGGCGAGCACCGGTTCGGTGAGTTCGGCAGGGCGGGTGGAACTCGATATTTCGGAAGGCAGCAATTATCGGTTGATCGACATGCCGTCCGAGCATTTGCAGCGAGTCGCAGGCGAACGCTTCAAGACGCATTTCAGAGGGTTGCCGCCAGAGCAGAAGATTTTCGTGCTGAACGATTTGCGATTTGAACAGAATCAGTTTCTGAAGCCTTCGAAGTTCATTATCCGTACTCATAACAAACAGGGTTCGGGTGCGAGGCTATTGGCCAATGAAGACGAAGGTGAAGGCGCGGTATTGTTATTTGTCGCTATGGAAGGAAAAGCCAACGGCACTGCTCCTATCGACAATGCCGACCTGAAGTATCTGTTGCCAGAGGGGCATACTGCTACGGTATTGCTCGGGTGCGATATGCTCAAAGAGCAGGTGATGGGTGAGGGGCTGAAAAAAGTTAATCAAATGCTGGAATTTGCATACAGGGATATCATGCAGGATGATGTTTTTTATGGGATTCGGGGGACGAAGGGAGGGATAAAGGAACCTTGGGGGGTGGAGAGTAATGCTTTGTGCGATATGGAAATCCCGTATCTTGAGCTGGATTTTTTTGCTGATACGGGAGATATTTCGACGTATTTTTCCTTTGTTACACCCGGCTATGTTATGTGGACTGGGTCTGCTATACAGTATTGTGGTTTGGCTGTAGTTGGCTATAAGTCGCAATCAGTGACTCTTCGCAGGTATATGGAGTCGATACTCAATGTGCCGGGGAAAGTTAATTTTGGTTATCAGGCATCTCTAGGGTTTGAGCTTTTGATTGAAGGTGGGGATCTGGTTTTTAAAAAGCGAGAAACGCAACTTGTAGATCACTACACAGTAAATCCATCGCCCGAGTTGGAGAATTTTTTTAAAACTGCTGAGTCGTATGAGGTGCTCCTTGGTATTTTCAAAAACAAGATAGTTTTGACCATTGATGCAGCCTATGAGAGATTTATCTCAACTTTACCCGTTCTCAATATATTTACGCTTAATAGTCTACTATTCCGGGGCGAGAATTCGATCAGCCTTCAAAGCGTCCACACACCAACCGACTGGGCCTTGTTCGGTCACGTCGGCCCGACACAAACCGCCTTCAGCATCACCGACCTGGAGCCTATCATCCCCCACACGGTTGCGCGGCAGTTCCATACCGAACCGCGCCGCGACAACTTAACGTGGTCCGTGCGCAATATCCTCGGCGAAACCGTTCCCAAGGGCCGCATCACCAACGCGGGCCTGTACACCCCACCCACCGCCGCCGAGATGCCCCGCAGTTCCATCCGGGTGGTCATCACTGCCACCGACGGCACCCACACCAGCTCGGCGCTGGTGAGTATCACGAGCCGGAGCATGGCCATCAACCCGCTGATCATGATCGCCACGGCCGGGGACTCCCTGGCCCACGACGTATCGGCCGGTGCCGCGGACGGCGGGGCGCTGATTTGGTCCATGGAGGATCCGGACTCTGGAGCGGTGGTAAGACCCAACCCCGCCGACGGCAAGGACCACAGCTATGTGCCGGGGCCGCCGATCGCCAAATCGCCGCCTACCGTCGACACGATTGTGGTGACTAACCCACGGACCAGCGTGAGCGAGACAACCAGCGTGCTGGTACTGCACCGAACAGCGCTGCTTGAAGTGGCAATCAACGAAGCCGCCGTTTTGCCGGAAAACCAGCTCCAGTTGTCGATCATGGGCGAGGACGGTCCCATCAACCCCGGTGACTGGGGCGAGACGTGGCAAGTGCTGTTGGGCGGTGACTCTGCGCACATCGATGCCGTTACCGGTTTGCTGACCTTGAACCCAGCAGGACCGGACAAGTTTGTGGTCGTTACCGTCCTGGCGCCTCCCGCGAGGCCGGGTGGAGCTTCGGATGATGGCTACATTGTCCTGCCGTTGCCGCTGTTCAGTGTGCCCGAAACGATCCAGATGTTCTGTGCCGATGACCAGTAAGTTCCTGGCACTCACGCTAATGGCTGGAGAATGATCATGTCGAATTCACTGGAAAATCTGTTGAGTAAAATGCGCGGACGCTCGATCACTTACGGTTGGGGAGCGATCGTCGCTTTTGGTCGGGAACAACTCAACCGCTTGTTGGAAACGCAATATTTAACCTGGTTGCACGAAGGACGTTTCATCCCGCCAATCAGTGGTGTGGCCTATCTGGATGATCGAACAGAGTCCATGACATTGGACGGCCTATTACTGGGCAAACCAGTGTTGTCATTCGAGTCGGCTTCGCTGAACCAGTCCAGGGTGACGTTAACCATGAACATCGTAGGCGGCAGTTATACCGCCAGGAGTCATCCGGTCGGCGGGGGGGCGGTCCGCTTGCTGTCCAGTTTCAATATTACCGAAGCGATGGGTTACCACATTCAGATGAAGCTGAGCCTGAACCAGATTGAAGGGGAAGTGGATAAACGGGGACGGGTGACATTGGATGTGGCGAGCGATCTGTCGATGACGTGTAATCTCGGGGGAATGCCCGGGGTCGACAAGCCCGTAGCGGCGTTGATCCAAAGCCGCTTGGCGGTATTACCGCAGGATCAACGGATTTTTGAGCTGGGGCTGTTTGACTTCAGTGGCTATAACCCTTTGAGCCCGACCGGATTCTACATTCGGACGCAGAAAGCCCCCGATAATCCGGAGGATGGTGCGGTGGTGCTATTCATTCGCCTGAAAATCCATGATGAAAACGGGGACGGGCTTCCGATTGAGGGCAGTGACTTCCCCTATCTGATTCCGGACGACAAGGCAGGCGGGCGGAATCTTTATTCGGCTGCACTGGTTCTGAACAGCGAATGGATCGAACTGCTCGACGAAGTACAGCTTGATGTGTTGAAGAATCTGCTTTTTCCAAGCGACAACTTTTTCATCGAAAGTAATAACGGGCGACATACGCCTCATGATTTATTGGTGTTGGGTAATATTGAGCCGACCTCCGAAACAGTGAGCGTCGAACCAGCGTTCATCAGCTTGAAGAGTGGTGGCCTGCCTCAGACATTTGTTGCACGTAAGAGCAACGGGTCTAGCGTTAGCGCTCAATGGAGTGTCAGCAACCCTTTTAGCCCGTTTTCGGTGGGTACGATTACCGCCACGGGCGGGGTCTATACCGCGCCAGATCCAATACGAATGGGTCGAGAACAACAGCCGATCGTGGTGACGGCACAGTACATGAAAGGCGGGAAGCTCCAGAAGAGTTCGGCCTTGGTGCTCGGTGTTTTTGAAAGCATGAACATTTCGCCAAGGGTGTGCGTGCGTGGTGTGGGGAGTAACCCTACGCCCGTCGAGATTACCGTGACGACCTTGGGCAGTGGGAGCTTGCGATGGCCGACGCTTTCGCCGGATGAGGGCACGCTTGAGGTCGTTGATAATTATCATGCGATCTATACACCGCCTGCCAGCCTGACAGAACCGTTAGCCTTGCAGAGAATCAGGGTAACCGATCCGCAGTTCAACGAGACGATTGAAGCAACCGTCGTGTTGATGAAAGCGGCGCACACGCTGCCGGTCGATCCACCCTATGTTGCGGCGATAACCGCAAGCGATCCGATTCGGCTGTATGCCGACCTGGAGCCCGAAGATGACGTTCGATGGGTCGTTATCGGTGAAGGGGACGTGGATGAAAATGGTGTCTACACACCTCCCGCCCAGCCCACGTCCCGAATTAGTGTGGTGAGATGTTCTTATCTGGTGAATGGTCAGGCCAGGGCAAGCGGTTTCAGCATTATCCAGCTTTCCGAACAAGTACAACCAGAGCCGCGTTGGCTGGAACTTAATGAGTTTACCATCGCCGTCAATAATGGCTTGGACAGTTGTTTCAGTAATGGTTTTCAGCAAATCCCCGTTATCGTTACCATCGCAACGAAATCAGTCACCGTGGGTGGAACGCAACAATACATCCCCGTGAGCGATGCTGAACTGGCTACGCTCAGGTTGGTCGATAAAGTGACGAATGTTCCAATTCCATTCATAGCGGTGGGCCAGGAAGGCATTGAATACGGCAGTCATACACCTTGGGCTGCCAGCAAAACTAGAAATCGCTTCAGATTTTTTTCGGCCACTGCAGCGCGAACTTATTCGTTGGCGCCGCCGGTGCCAAAAAATAATGGTGTACGTTATCGCGAGCTTTATATCTGTCTTGCACAAGAAGGTAGTCGGACCTTCTATGCGCAATTTGATTCGCCTTATGGTATTCAAAACTCTACCGATGAGAGAACTGAAAATTATGAGGTGGAAGTGCGGGGTATCCGGCCGACGACACCTCCACTGTCTCATTATGAATTTAACCGTGTGCGTAAATGGAAAGATGAAGACGGGCACGATGCACCGCCCAGCCAAACGAATCCTGAGTGGGATTATTTCAGCTATTATCGTCAGTCCATTGATTACTGGTATTTGAGCTATTTGCGGCGGGGTATCGATCCCGTTCTCTTTAGCACTTTGTACATCGAGAACAATATTTCGACAGTGCAGTGGGAAAGTGAGCTGGTCGACGAGACATTCTTTAGCTATACCGGTTACGCCTTCAATCCGGCTAATCTTGAAAATGCCGACAGCCCAAGTCCTGAGGGGTTGTCCTTCGATCCCTATTTGTGGGGATTGATGAGAAGCCGTCAAAAAAATCTCAAGACTTCATTTGACGGTGGAGGACCAGCGCAGGGTGAGTTGATTATCAGCATGCATCGAACGGACGACATGACGTATTGGTATGACGGGTTGGCAAATGGCGACAAGCGAAAATTGTACCGCCGGCATCTGGATCCCGGTATCCATATTGTGTTGCTCGATGAGGAAGGAAATCGCCACTCCCTGGCAATTGGCTTCGACTCGCCATCCAAAGAAGATAGCCGTAATAAGTTGGTGCTGAGTCGAAGATGACAAGACGTAGCGTTGTGTTTTCGTATTTTTGTTCTGGATTGGCTGTTCGATGTAGCTGTTGTGTGACCCGGATATTCCGATGCCTTCTTTCGAGTCTCTAGAAACGTCGATAGCCTTAATTACGAGGAAGATAAAACATGACCACTTCCAGTGTTGTGCACTCTCAGGCGTTCGGTTTCATGAGTTATC
>NZ_JBMDJD010000068.1:0-9183 GCF_057809015.1 Pseudomonas sp. FG6 | reverse complement strand
TGGCGAGGGAGCTTGCTCCCGCTGGGTCGGTCCGACGCCTCGGGCGCAGCAGCCCCAAGCAAGCAGAATGCGGTCATGCCTGGAACACCACGGTGGCAGATCTTGGGGCTGCTTCGCAGCCCAGCGGGAGCAAGCTCCCTCGCCACAGGGATTTTATTCGCGGCTTATGCCTTCGTCGGATGCATTCGACATTTCCCAAACTGTGTCTACGCTGGGATAGCACAGTGCCACGCATCGTGCAGGTTCATGCCTGCAGTAATGTGACAGCGGACGACCGGTCATAAAGTCCGAGAAAAGGTCGCAGATAACCAGTTATTCGCCAATAACCTGTTAGCACCACTGTTCAAGGACCGAACCATGACGTCGTATCCACACGGTCATTCCGTCGCCCCCTCCCCATCCCGCTTCCTCTGGACCGCCCTGTGCGTCGCCGTTGTCGCGAGCGTGGGCGTGCTGGTCGTCAACGGGGCGAACGGGCAGAACATCGGGTTGAGTGCAGGCTTGCTGGTACTCGGCACCGCTGCCGGAATAGTGGGCGCACGGACGCAGCGTCTTCAGCTCGAAAGCGCCGTGGCTGCCGCCCTGGCCCACCACGACGGGCAGGCCGCCGACCGTCTCGCTCATCCGGCCAGCGCGCAGCTCAACGAAGTCGTGCTCGGCGCCATGCCGATCTGGGCCAAACAGGTGGAAAGCTCACGCCAACAGACTGAAACCGCCATCGTCGAGCTGACCCACCGCTTCACCGGCATCTCGTCTCGCCTGCAAGACACCGTGCAAGCCTCGCAACTGGCGGCCGGTGAGCTGGTCGGCCAAAGCAGCGGCGGTGCCGTGCAGGTGCTGGCCCAGAGCGAAGGCGAGCTGGTCCGGCTCATCGATTCGCTGAAAGCCACCCAGGCCAGCCGCGACGAAACCCTGGCCCAGGTGCGCAACCTGACCGCCTACACCGGCGAGCTGCGGACCATGGCCGCCGACGTCGCCGCAATTGCCGCGCAGACCAACCTGCTGGCCCTCAACGCCGCCATCGAAGCGGCCCGTGCGGGTGAAGCCGGACGCGGTTTCGCCGTGGTGGCCGACGCCGTGCGCAGCCTGTCGAGCAAGTCCAGCGAGACCGGGCAGCAGATGTCCGCCAAGGTCGACATCATCAACAACGCCATCACCCAATTGGTCCAGGCGGCTTCCAGCGGCGCGGACCAGGACAGCCATTCGGTCACGGCCTCCGAAGACAGCATCCAGCGCGTACTGGAACGCTTCAAGCAGGTCACCGGGCAACTGGCCGAATCGGCCGCCCTGCTGCAACAGGAAAGCTTCGGCATTCGCGACGAACTCACCGACGTCCTGGTCAGCCTGCAGTTCCAGGACCGGGTCAGCCAGATCCTCAGCCACGTGCGCGACAACATCGCGGACCTGCACGTGCACATGCAGCAGGCCAGCCAATCGCCCCACGACACGGCCCCCATCGATGCACGCCAGTGGTTGGCACGCATGGAAACCACTTACGCCACCGACGAACAACGCCGCAATCACCACGGCGACGCGGGCGTGCAGCAAGCTTCACAGGAAATCACCTTCTTCTAGGAGAGCCGTTCATGGCTAAAAGTGTATTGGTTGTCGACGACTCCGCGAGCGTTCGGCAGGTGGTCGGCATCGCCTTGAAAAGCGCCGGCTATGACGTGATCGAGGCCAGCGACGGCAAAGATGCACTGGGCAAGCTCAATGGCCAGAAAGTGCACCTGATCATCAGTGACGTGAACATGCCGAACATGGACGGCATCACCTTCGTCAAGGAGGTCAAGAAGCTGGCCAGCTACAAGTTCACGCCGATCATCATGCTCACCACCGAATCCCAGGAATCGAAAAAACAGGAAGGCCAGGCCGCAGGGGCCAAGGCCTGGGTGGTCAAGCCGTTCCAGCCGGCGCAGATGCTGGCGGCGGTTTCCAAGTTGATTCTTCCTTGATGGCCGGAGGCTGTGATGCCGCTGCTGTACGAAACACAGGGTGATCTTGCGCAAGTGCAGATCGACGGCGAGCTGACGATCTACACCGCCGCCGACCTCGCCGCGCAATTGCTGCCATGCCTGGGCAATACCCCGCACATGGAGCTGGATCTGTCGCACGTGACCGAAATGGACGGCGCCGGCCTGCAACTGCTGCTGATCGCCCTGCGCGAAGCGCCAAAGGCCGGCACCCAACTGACCCTGACTGCTCGCAGCAAAACCGTCAGCGAAACACTCGAGCTGTGCAACTTGCTCGCCTAGCACCACCGCCCGACACGACAAAGGACATGAGCGTGAGCATCAATCTCGACCAGGCACAACAGACGTTCATCGCCGAGGCACGGGAACAGTTGCAGGCGATGGAGGAATCGCTGCTGCAACTGGAGAACGACCCCGCCGACAACGACGCCATCGGCGCAATCTTTCGGGCGGCCCATACGATCAAGGGTTCGGCCGGGCTGTTCGGCTTAGAGCCGATCGTGAGCTTCACCCACATTGTCGAAGACGTGCTCGACCGCCTGCGCACCGGCAGCGTCGAAGTGGACGCCGGCCTGATCGCCGTGCTGCTCAAGTCCAGCGACCACATGCTGGAATTGATCAACGTGGTAGCCAACCAGGGCGGGACGCTGACGCCGCCAGCCCTCAAGCGCGAGATGGAGTTGTGCCAGGTGCTGCAGGAATACCAGTCGCCCTCGCCCGCCGACACTCCGACCACACCGGACAACGCTCCAGCGCCCGAGACCGGTGAAACCCGCCTCTGGCACATTACCCTGCGCTTCGGCCCGGAGGTGTTTCGCAACGGCATGGACCCGCTGTCATTCCTGCGTTACTTGCAGACCCTTGGCGAGATCATCGAGATCACCACGCTGACGGACGCGATGCCATCGCTCGACGCCTGGGACGCCGAATCCTGCTACCTGGGATTCGACATCGCGTTCCGCTCGGCCGCCGGCCATGGTGCGATCAACGAAGTCTTCGATTTCGTCCGTGAGGATTGCGCCATCGAGATCGTCGCCCATGACGCAGTTCCTCGGAACACCGGCATGGTCGCCACAGCGCCGCAACAGCCTGAGGAAAACACCGCACTGGTCACCACCGGTGAGTTGCTGCCGGACCAGCGCAAGACGCCGCGCATGCCCGTCCCGGCCTGCGCCGACAAGCACCCCGAAACCCGCGACGGCAAAGCCAAGGACGGCGCCTATGTGCGGGTCAACGCCGACAAGCTCGACGAATTGATCAACCTGGTGGGCGAACTGGTCATCGCCAGCGCCGGCGCCAGCCTGCTGGCCCGCACCTGCCACAACGCCCCGTTGCAGGAAGCCAGCTCATCGGTGTCCGGGCTGGTGGAAGAAATCCTCGACGGCGCCCTGCGCCTGCGCATGATCCCCATCGGCGAAACCTTCAACCGCTTTCGCCGGGTGGTGCGCGATGTCAGCCAGGAACTGGGCAAGGACATCGACCTGATCATCAGCGGCGCCGAAACCGAACTGGACAAGACCGTGGTGGAGAAAATCGGCGACCCGCTGATGCACCTGCTGCGCAACGCCATGGACCACGGCATCGAAACCGCCGAGGCCCGACTGGCCGCCGGCAAACCGGCCAAGGGGCACCTGCACCTCAACGCCTACCATGACTCGGGCAGCATCGTGCTGGAGATCGCCGACGACGGCGCCGGCCTGAACCGTGACCGGATCCTGGAAAAGGCCCAGGAACGCGGCCTGGTCGTCGCTGGCGCGAGCCCGACCGACCAGGAAATCTACAACCTGATCTTCGAACCCGGCTTCTCCACCGCCCAGGCCGTCACCAACCTGTCGGGGCGTGGCGTGGGCATGGACGTGGTCAAGCGCAACATCACCCTGCTGCGTGGCACCGTCGACCTCGACAGCCAACCCGGCCAAGGCACGGTGGTGCGCATCCGCCTGCCGCTGACTTTGGCGATCATCAATGGCTTCCTGGTCGGCATCGGCCAGTCCACCTATGTCATTCCGCTGGACATGGTCCAGGAATGCATCGAGCTGAGCGAAGACGACGGGCTCGCCAGTCGCGAACAAGGCTACCTCGACCTGCGTGGCGAAGTGCTGCCGCTGGTGTACCTGCGCGATCACTTCAACCACGAAGGCCCGCCCGCGCGGCGGCAGAACGTGGTGGTGGTGCGCTACGCCGAACTCAAGGCCGGGTTGGTGGTGGATGACTTGCTGGGGGAGTTCCAGACCGTCATCAAACCCCTAGGCAAGCTGTTCGGCGCGCTGCGCGGCATCAGCGGCTCGACCATCCTGGGCAGCGGCGCCGTGGCGTTGATTCTCGACGTACCGGCCTTGCTCACCCAGATCACCCAGATAGAAAACCGCTACACCCCGACCCAATTTCAACACGCCGCTGCTCGCTGACGCTCTGGCAATTCCATGGAGAGGTACTTCCCAATGAAATGGTTCTACGACCTTAGAATCGCCACCAAACTGATCGCCTCGTTTCTCGTGGTGCTGGCGCTGACCGCCGTCATGGGGGTGTTCTCCATCTTCCAACTGGGTGAGGTGAACAGCACCACCACCGAGATCCGGGAAAACTGGATGCCTTCGATGCGCGCGGCGTCAGGCATGCGCTTCTACGCGGCGAACTATCGCCTCAAGGAGAACCGCCACATCACCGCCGACTCCGAACAGGAACGCACCACCGTCGAACAGGAAGCGGAAGAAGCGCGCAAGGGTTTCGAAACGCGCATGGACACCTATGAAAAGCTGCTGTCCAACGCGCAGGACCGCCAGCTGTTCGAAGCCACTCGCAACGACTGGAACGCTTATCTGGCCATCAGCAAGGACCTGCTCGCACTGTCCCGGCAAAACCTGTCCGACGACGCCCATGCGCTGCTCAAGGGCGAATCCCGGCGCCGGTTCGAGCTGGTGGTGAGCGACCTGCAGAAACTGGTCGAGCTCAATGACGCCGGTGCCGGCGCGGCCAGCGAGCGCGGCACGGCGCTGTATGAGAAATCACGGCTGTCGATCATCGCAGTGCTGGCCACGGCGCTGTTGGTGGGCCTGGGCTTGGCGCTGTTCATTTCCCGCATCATCTCGCGCCCGCTCAAGCAAGCCGCAGCGGTCGCCGAACAACTGGCCGAAGGCAACCTGAACGCCAAGATCGACGTCGGTTCCCGGGACGAAACCGGCATGGTGCTCAACGCCATGCAGAACATGGTGGGCAAGCTCTCGCACATCATCGGCGAAGTGCGTAACGCGGCGGACAACCTTGCCAGCGCCTCGGAGCAAGTCAGTGCCACCGCGCAATCGATGAGCCAGGCCACCAGCGAGCAGGCGGCCAGCGTCGAGGAAACCAGCGCCTCCATCGAACAGATGAGCGCCAGCATCAACCAGAACACCGAGAACGCCAAGGTCACCGACGGCATGGCCAGCAAGGCCGCCAAGGAAGCCACCGACGGCGGCGAGTCGGTGCAGCAGACCGTGGTGGCGATGAAGAAAATCGCCCAGCGCATCAGCATCATCGACGACATCGCCTACCAGACCAACCTGCTGGCGCTCAACGCCGCCATCGAAGCGGCCCGCGCCGGCGAACACGGCAAGGGCTTCGCCGTGGTGGCCGCCGAAGTGCGCAAACTGGCCGAACGCAGCCAGGTGGCGGCCCAGGAAATCGGCGAACTGTCGTCGAGCAGCGTCGACATGGCGGAAATGGCCGGCAACCTGCTCAACGAGATGGTCCCTTCGATCAACAAGACCTCCGACCTGGTCCAGGAAATCAGCGCCGCCTCCGAAGAACAAGCCGCTGGCGTGGCGCAGATCAACACCGCCATGACCCAACTCAACCAGGTGACCCAACAGAACGCCTCCAGCAGCGAAGAACTGGCGGCCACCGCCGAGGAGATGAGCAGCCAGGCCGAGCAACTGCAACAGGCCATGAGCTTCTTCACCCTGGACACGCCGCCCAAATCGGCCAACCAGCCGCTCAAAGTGGACCACACGCCAGGCTCGTCCAGCCGCAAGCCAACCCGCGCACCGGCACCGGCGCTGCCCAAGGCGTTTGCCTACAGCATGGCCAGCGCACCGGACGAATCCGAGTTCACCCGGTTCTGACACACCGGCTCGCTTAAAGGAGAAACAGGCATGGGAGCCATCGCGACCACGCGTCAAACCGCCCTGGCGGTCGAGGAAGAAGCGCAATACCTGACGTTCATGCTGGGCACGGAGATGTTTGCCATCGGCATCCTGTGCATCAAGGAAATCATCGAATACGGCAACCTGACCGTGGTGCCGATGATGCCGGCCTTCGTTCGCGGGGTGATCAACCTGCGCGGCGCGGTGGTGCCGGTGGTGGACCTGTCGGCCCGTTTCGGCCGGCCGAATTCGGCGATCAGCAGGCGTAGCTGCGTGGTAATCATCGAGGCCGCCAGCGCCGACGGCCAAGCCCAGGACATCGGGCTCTTGGTGGACACCGTGTCGGCGGTGCTGGAAATCCCGGCCTCGCAGATCGAACCGCCACCGAGCTTCGGCGCGAAGATCCGCGCCGACTTCATCAGCGGCATGGCGAAGGTCGATGGCAAGTTCGTCATCGTGCTGGAAGTGGACCGCGTGCTGTCCATCGACGAAATGTCCCAACTCGCAGAAGCCAGCCCAAGCGCGCTGGAAGTGGATGCCCCGTGAACACCGACACCTGCAAGGAACGCACGGCCAACGCACTGACCCTCAGTGATCGCGAGTTCCACCAGTTTCAATCCTGGCTCTACCAGGCCGCCGGCATCAGCCTGTCCGAGGCCAAGAAAGCCCTGGTGGCCGGGCGCTTGTTCAAGCGCCTCAAGCACTATGACCTGGACAGCTACGGCGAGTATTTCCAGCTGATCATGAACGGCCAGCGCACCGACGAATTGCAGGTGGCGCTGGACCTGCTGACCACCAACGAAACCTACTTTTTCCGCGAGCCAAAGCACTTCGATTTCCTGCGCCAGCACGTGCTGCCCCACGCAACGCCAGGCAAGACCTTTCGCCTGTGGAGCGCGGCCAGTTCATCGGGCGAAGAGCCCTACAGCCTGGCCATGACCCTGGCCGAAGGGCTGGGCACCACGCCCTGGGAAGTCATCGGCTCGGACATCAGCAGCCAGGTGCTGGCCAAGGCGCGTGCCGGGCATTACCCGATGGAGCGCGCCCGCACCCTGCCCCATCCGCTGCTGGTGAAATACTGCCTCAAGGGCACCGGCAGCCAGGAAGGTACGTTCCTCATCGACAGGGCGTTGCGCAATCGCGTCAATTTCATCCAGGTCAATCTCAACGACACCTTGCCGGAGCTGGGGGAGTTCGACGTGATCTTCCTGCGCAACGTCATGATCTATTTCGACCCACCCACCAAAAGCAAAGTGGTCGCGCGCCTGTTCCCCCGGCTCAAGCCCGGCGGGTACTTCATCGTGAGCCATTCGGAAAGCCTCAACGGGGTGTCCGACGCGTTGAAACTGGTGATGCCTTCGATTTATCGCAAGCCATGAACACCGCAATCAAAGCAGTGACCGAAGTCTACCTGGCCCCCGGAGATTTCCGCTTCGCCACATCGCCGAGCCGGATGCGCACGATCCTCGGCTCGTGCGTGGCGATCACCCTGTGGCACCCCGAGCGCAAGATCGGCGCCATGTGCCATTTCATGCTGCCCAGCCGGCTGCGCTGCAGCACCACCCTCAACGGCCTGTACGCCGACGAAGCCATCGAACTGTTCATCCGCCAGGCCCGGGCCCACCACACCGACCCCGAGGACTACCAACTCAAGCTGTTCGGCGGCGGCGAGATGTTCCCTGAACTGCAACGCCACGTGCCCTACGGCGATGTGGCGCGGCTGAACGTCAACGCCGCGCTGGAAATGGCCGCACTCTATCGCCTCGACCTGATCGCCCAGGACATGGGCAGCACCGGCCACCGCAGCATCATCTTCGACCTGTTCAGCGGCGACGTATGGGTCAGGCACCAACCGATAAGGACCCGGCACTGACCATGGCAAAAAAGATCAATGTACTGCTGGTGGATGACTCCGCCGTGGTTCGCCAGGTGTTGCTGGCGATCCTCAGCGACACACCGGACATCCACGTCATGGGCGCGGCGTCCGACCCGATTTTCGCCATGGACAAACTGGCCCGGGAATGGCCCGACGTGATCGTGCTGGACGTGGAAATGCCGCGCATGGACGGCATCACGTTCCTGAAGAAAATCATGAGCGAGCGCCCGACGCCGGTGGTGATCTGCTCGTCCCTGACGCCCAAGGGCGCGGAAACCAGCTTGCAGGCGATGGCCGCCGGCGCGGTGGAAATCATCACCAAGCCCACCACCGGGCTGAAGAATTTCCTGTTGGAGTCGGCACCGGAACTGGTGGCGGCGATCAGGGCGGCCGCCCAGGTCAACGTTCGCAACCTGGGCAAGCGCCCGGCCCCACTCATGCCGGCCACCAAACTCAGCGCCGATGCCGTGTTGCCCGCCGCCAACGGCCACGCCATGGCGCAGACCACCGAACGCATCGTCGCCCTGGGCACTTCCACGGGCGGTACCCAGGCCTTGGAGGCGGTGCTCACCGCCCTGCCACGGGTGTGTCCGGGCATCGTCATCGTCCAGCACATGCCGGAAAAATTCACCGCCTCGTTCGCCGCCCGGCTCAACAGCCTGTGCCAGATCGAAGTGCGCGAAGCTCGCAACAATGACCGCATCCACCCCGGCCTGGCGCTGATCGCCCCCGGCGGCAAACACATGATGGTGACCCGCAGCGGCGCGTTCTATCACGTGCAAGTGGTGGACGGCCCACTGGTCAACCGCCATCGCCCATCGGTGGACGTGCTGTTTCGCTCAGTAGCCAAATTCGCCGGCCGCAACGCCACGGGCGTGATCATGACCGGCATGGGCGACGACGGCGCCCGCGGCCTCAAGGAAATGCTCGACGCCGGCAGCACCACCGCCGCCCAGGACGAAGCCAGCTGCGTGGTCTTCGGCATGCCCAAGGAAGCAATCAAACTCAACGCCGCGCAACGGGTGATCGGGTTGCAGGAGATTGCCCAGGTGATCTTGCACAAATAGCCAGCGCCACAAACCCGTGGCGAGGGAGCTTGCTCCCGCTGGGCTGCGCAGCAGCCCCAAACAAGCTGAATGCGGTCAGCCTGGAACACCTCGGTGGCAGATCTTGGGGCTGCTTCGCAGCCCAGCGGGAGCAAGCTCCCTCGCCA
>NZ_JBMDJD010000067.1:0-9523 GCF_057809015.1 Pseudomonas sp. FG6 | reverse complement strand
ACTCCTGACATCCTGCTCCCAAAGCAGGCGCGCTACCGGACTGCGCTATACCCCGATTGAAATGGCTCCGTGACCAGGACTCGAACCTGGGACCCAATGATTAACAGTCATTTGCTCTACCGACTGAGCTATCACGGAACTGATATTTCAAGTTACAACATCGAAGCTTGATCGAATCTCGCTTCAACCTCTTCCACTTGTTCGCATCGCTGCGTTCGTGTGTCTGAGGCGCGCTATTCTACAATCTTCAAAACCGCTGTCAACCCCTAAATTGCTTTCAAGACAATGATTTGCAACTTATTTTGGATTTCTTCCCAGTGAGAAGTAACCCTTGGGGTGACTGACTGCGGGGCGCACTTTACAAGCCTTTTCCTTTGAGTTCAACGGCCTGATGAAAAAAATCATCTCTTGAAAGCAAACAACCCATGAATCGAAACGAGCAAGCACCGTGGCGAGGGAGCTTGCTCCCGCTCGGTTGCGTAGCGACCGCAAAATCTTGGGGCCGCTGCGCGCTGGAGCGCCAGCCCGGCCCAGCGGGAGCAAGCTCCCTCGCCACAGCAAGCGCCCTCGTCACAAAACCCTGGCGATCGACTCAGACGAAGACGATTTCGTCGTTCTCCACCGTGCCGGTCACGGTTTCGCCCGGCATGAAGCGGCCGGACAGGATCAACTGCGCCAACGGGTTTTCGATCCAACGCTGGATCGCACGCTTGAGTGGCCGCGCGCCATAGACCGGGTCGTAACCCACGGCTATCAGCTTGTCCAAGGCATCGTCGCTCAATTGCAGCTTCAGCTCGCGCTCGGTGAGGCGGCTGCGCAGGCGTCCCAGCTGGATCTCGGTGATACCGGCGATCTGGTCACGGGCCAACGGCTCGAAGATCACCACTTCGTCGACCCGGTTGATGAACTCCGGCCGGAAGTGCGTGGAAATCGCATCCATCACCGCAGCCCGTTGCCCCTCGCGGTCGCCCACCAGTTCCTGGATCTGCGCCGAGCCCAGGTTGGAGGTCATCACGATCACCGTGTTGCGAAAATCCACAGTGCGCCCGTGACTGTCGGTCAGGCGCCCATCCTCCAGCACTTGCAGCAGGATGTTGAACACGTCCGGATGAGCTTTCTCGACTTCATCGAGCAGGATCACCGAGTACGGCTTGCGACGCACGGCTTCGGTCAGGTAACCGCCCTCTTCGTAGCCGACATAACCCGGAGGGGCGCCGATCAACCGCGCCACCGAATGTTTCTCCATGAACTCGGACATGTCGATGCGCACCATGGCCTCTTCGGTGTCGAAGAGGAACTCGGCGAGCGCCTTGCACAATTCAGTCTTGCCCACGCCGGTCGGGCCGAGGAACATGAACGAGCCGCTTGGACGATTCGGGTCCGACAAGCCGGCGCGAGAGCGACGCACAGCGTTGGCCACCGCCACCACCGCTTCTTCCTGGCCGATCACGCGCTGGTGCAGCAGGCTTTCCATCTTCAGCAGCTTGTCGCGCTCGCCTTCGAGCATTTTCGACACAGGGATGCCGGTCCACTTGGAAACCACCTCGGCGATTTCTTCCTCGGTGACCTTGCTGCGCAGCAACTGGTTTTCGCTCTTGCCATGCTGGTCGACCATTTGCAGGCTGCGCTCCAGGTCCGGGATCACCCCGTACTGCAGCTCGGCCATGCGATTGAGGTCGCCTTTACGACGGGCCGCTTCCAGTTCCTGGCGGGACTGTTCGATCTTTTGCTGGATCTGCGCCGAACCCTGGACCTCGGCCTTCTCCGAGTTCCAGATCTCTTCAAGATCGGAATATTCGCGCTCGTGCCGGGTGATCTCTTCCTGCAACCTCTCCAGGCGCTTCTTCGCCGCGTCGTCGCTTTCTTTCTTCAGGGCCTGGGATTCGACCTTGAGCTGGATCAGGCGACGCTCCAGGCGATCGAGTACTTCGGGCTTGGAGTCGATTTCCATGCGGATGCGGCTGGCGGCCTCGTCGATCAAGTCGATGGCCTTGTCCGGCAACTGCCGGTCAGTAATGTAGCGATGGCTGAGCTTGGCCGCCGCGATGATCGCGCCGTCGGTGATCGCCACCTTGTGGTGCACCTCATAGCGTTCTTTAAGGCCACGCAGGATCGCGATGGTGTCTTCTTCGCTCGGCTCGTCCACCAGTACTTTCTGGAAGCGCCGCTCCAGGGCCGCATCTTTCTCGATGTACTGGCGGTACTCGTTGAGCGTAGTCGCGCCTACGCAGTGCAACTCGCCACGGGCCAGCGCCGGCTTGAGCATGTTCCCGGCGTCCATCGAACCTTCGCCCTTGCCCGCGCCGACCATGGTGTGCAACTCGTCGATGAACAGGATGATCTGCCCTTCCTGCTTCGACAGCTCGTTGAGCAAGGCCTTGAGCCGCTCTTCGAATTCACCCCGGTATTTGGCACCGGCAATCAGCGCGCCCATGTCCAGGGACAGCAGCCGCTTGCCCTTGAGGCCATCGGGCACTTCACCATTGATGATGCGTTGGGCCAAGCCCTCGGCGATGGCGGTCTTACCCACGCCAGGCTCACCGATCAGCACCGGGTTGTTCTTGGTGCGGCGTTGCAGCACCTGGATCGTGCGGCGAATCTCGTCGTCACGACCGATCACCGGGTCGAGCTTGCCGTCCTCGGCACGCTTGGTCAGGTCAACGGTGTATTTGTCCAGCGCCTGGCGCGATTCCTCGTGGTTGGCGTCGTTCACCGCTTCGCCGCCACGCAGGTTGTTGATGGCATTTTCCAGGGCTTTCTTGCTCACGCCCTGGCCGAGTAACAATTTGCCGAGCTTGCTGTTCTCGTCCATGGCGGCGAGCAGCACCAACTCGCTGGAAATGAACTGGTCACCCTTCTGCTGGGCCAGGCGGTCGGCCTGGTTGAGCAGCCGCGCCAGATCCTGGGACATATTCACGTCACCGGTCGGGTTCTGGATCTTGGGCAACTGGTCGAGCTCTTTGGCCAGCTCTTTGCGCAGGCTGTTGACGTCAAAGCCCACCTGCATCAGCAGCGGCTTGATGGAGCCACCTTGCTGTTCCAGCATGGCCTGCATCAAATGCGCCGGCTCGATACCGGGATGGTCCATGCCGACAGCCAGCGACTGGGCATCGGACAGGGCTAACTGCAATTTGCTGGTTAAACGATCAATACGCATGGGGTCACCTTCCTTTTGAGCAGGCCGGACCTGAAAACATCCTGAATGAAGAAACCTGCCAGATACCGTTATAGATGTGGACGATTCTGGAAGATTCAAGCAGCACGTGCTTGATGCAGATCAGGAAAGTCAGGCGATCCAGATAAGGGAGGCAAAGCGCCCGGTGCGCGGGTTGCGCCGGTAGGAAAAGAAGCGGGGATCGGTCACGGTGCACAGGCCGCCACCGTAGACCGCCGTGACACCGCGCGCCGCCAGCCGCAGGCGGGCCAATTGATAGATGTCGGCGAGAAACTTGCCCGCGTTGTGACTGGGCACAAAAGCCTGTGAGGCCTGGGGCAGGTGCGCGATGAACGCTTCGCGCACCTCCGGCCCGACTTCGAAGGCTTGCGGGCCGATGGCCGGGCCCAGCCAGGCGAGGACTTCATCGGCGGGCACCTGGAGGCTGTCTAGGCTGGCTTCCAGCACGCCATTCGCCAACCCACGCCAACCGGCATGGGCCGCCGCAACGCGGGTGCCTGCGCGGTTGCAGAACAGCACGGGCAGGCAATCGGCGGTCATGGCCGTACAGGCGATGCCCGGCGTGGCCGTCCAACTGGCATCGGCGGTCGCCACCTGGGTCGGGTCAGCCTCGACCACGGCAATGCCGTGGACCTGTTGCAACCAGGCCGGTGCGATGGCGAATTGATCGGTGAGGCGACGACGGTTTTCGGCGACGGCCATGGGGTCGTCCCCCACATGATCGCCGAGGTTGAGGCTGTCGAACGGCGCCTGGCTGACGCCGCCCGCACGGGTGGTGACGCAGGCCTTGACCCGTGCCGGCGCGGGCCAGTCGGGTATCAGCCAGTCACTCATCCGATGAACGCCTCGCGGTCCTGCTTGAGCAGCGTCAACAGCCAGACGAAATCATCCGGCAACGGCGACTCCCAGCTCATGCGCTTGCCGGTCGTCGGATGATCCAGCTCCAGGAAACGCGCGTGCAGCGCCTGGCGCGGGAAGTTCTTCAGAGACTCGACCATGGTCTGGCTGGCCGCCGGCGGAATGCGGAAACGACCGCCATAGGCCGGATCGCCCACCAACGGGAAGTTGATGTGGGCCATGTGCACACGGATCTGGTGGGTACGACCGGTTTCCAGCTTGACCCGCACATGGGTGTGGGAACGGAAACGCTCCAGTACGCGGTAATGGCTGACCGCCTGCTTGCCACCTTCCATCACCGCCATGCGCTGGCGCTGCTGGCCGTGACGGCCGATCGGTGCGTTGATCTTGCCGCCGGCGGTCACCACGCCGATGACGATGCATTCATAGATGCGGCTGACGCTGCGGCTTTGCAGCTGCGTAACCAGCTGCGTCTGCGCCTGGATGGTCTTGGCCACCACCATCAGACCAGTGGTGTCCTTGTCCAGGCGATGCACGATACCGGCGCGCGGCACGTTGATGATGCCGGGCACATGGTGCAGCAAGGCGTTGAGCAGGGTGCCGTCGGCATGACCCGCCGCCGGATGCACCACCAGGCCCGCCGGCTTGTTGATCACCAGGATGTCGTCGTCTTCGTAGACGATGTCCAGGGCGATGTCCTGGGCGACCCACTCACCCTGGGCCTCCTGCTCGGCAGTCAGCTCGAGGACGGCACCGCCGTGGACAATGTCGCGCGGGCGGATCACCGCCCCGTCCACCGTCAGGCGACCGTCCTTGATCCAGGCGGAAAGGCGCGAGCGCGAGTGCTCGGCGAAGAGTTGGGCGGCGACTTGATCGAGGCGTTGGCCGCCCAATTCGGACGGCACCTCTGCGCGAAGTTCTATTTTATCGGACATGCTCGGACTGGGCGTCGGCACAGCCTTTGGTTTCGGCTGCGCGCTTGTGGTTAAATACGGCGTCTTTTGCCCCGAGGCTTTTCAACGGGGCGCTCATCATAACAGGACGGCCCCGCCCAAGACAGCGGCCGTCATAGGGACGCAAGCCGCCATGCAAGTGAAACACCTGCTGCTGATCGCCATCCTCGCATTGACCGCCGCTTGCTCATCGAAGGAAGTCGTAGACGAAAACCTGAGCGAAGTCGAACTGTACCAACAGGCGCAGAAAGACCTCGACAATAATAGCTATACCAGCGCCACCGCCAAGCTCAAGGCCCTGGAGTCCCGGTACCCGTTCGGTCGTTATGCCGATCAGGCCCAGCTGGAGCTGATCTACGCCAACTACAAGAACTCCGAGCCGGAAGCCGCCAAGTCCGCCGCGGAGCGCTTCATTCGCCTGCACCCGCAACACCCGAACGTCGACTACGCCTACTACCTCAAGGGCCTGACCTCCTTCGACCAGGACGTCGGCCTGCTGGCGCGTTTCCTGCCGCTGGACATGACCAAGCGTGACCCGGGTGCCGCCCGCGACTCCTACAACGAGTTCGCCCAGCTGACCAGCCGCTTCCCCAACAGCCGCTACTCGCCGGACGCCAAGCAGCGCATGATCTACCTGCGCAACCTGCTGGCTTCCTATGAGATCCACGTGGCGGACTATTACCTGACCCGCCAGGCCTACGTCGCCGCCGCCAACCGTGGCCGCTACGTGGTGGAAAACTTCCAGGAAACCCCTTCGGTCGGCGACGGCCTGGCCGTGATGACCGAAGCCTACCAGCGCCTGCACCTGGACGACCTGGCCGCCACCAGCCTGGAAACCCTCAAGCTGAACTACCCCGATCACCCGTCCCTGGTCGACGGCCAGTTCACCCCACGGGTCGACGAAGCCGACAACCGCTCGTGGCTGAGCAAGGCGACCCTGGGCCTGATCGAGTCCCGCGCGCCGCTGCCACCGGGTGAAACCCGCGCCAACCAGGACTTGCAGCGTCAGTTCCAGGACGCCAAGGAAGCCATCCCGAGCGAGCTCAAGCCCAAGGACGATAACGGCGACGTGATCGAGGAGCAGGATCCGAAAAGCGAATCCAGCGACCGCTCCTGGTTCAGCCACATGACCTTTGGCCTGTTCGACTAAAAGCCAAGGCATCGAAAAAGGGAGGCCAGACGGTCTCCCTTTTTTGTGCCTGGGTTTTATTGCGCTGTGCGTCGTTGCCGTCCTTGGCTAAACTGCCGGATTATCAGCCAAATAGCCGCCCATCATGCTTCGTCTACTGTTCTGGATCGTCCTGATCGCCGCCGTGGTTTGGTTCTGGCGCAAATACAAGGGCAGCCTCTCCGCACCGAACACCCCGCGAGAGCAGGACGCGCCGCCGATGGTCCGCTGCGCCCAATGCGGTGTGCACCTGCCCCGCGACCGGGCACTGCCCCAAGGCCCACAGTGGTATTGCAGCCAGGCTCACCTCGAGCAAGGCCCGGGCACTCGTGATCGCTGACACCCGCAGCCCACCTGTCAAGCAGACGCAGCGCCTGCTGCGTCTCTACCACCTGTACCGCCTGAGCATCGGCATCACCCTGGTGTTGCTGATTTCCAGCAACATGGACAACCGCCTGCTGGAATTCGCCAACGACGACCTGCTGCGCAGTGGCAGTTGGCTGTACCTGGTGCTGAACATCCTGCTGGTGGTGTTCCTGGAAAACACCCGTCGCCCTGCCCGGCTGTTCGGCCTGGCATTGACCGACGTGCTGCTGCTCTCCTGGCTGTTCTTCGTCGCGGGCGGCGCCCCCAGCGCCATCGGCAACCTGATCATCGTCTCGGTGGCCATCGGCAATACACTGGTGCGGAGCCGGATCGGCCTGTTGCTCGCCGCCGTGGCGACCATCGGCATCGTCGGTTCGACCTTCTTCCTGGGGCTCAGCGATTCGAACCGGCCCAGCAGCTACCTGCAAGCCGGCACCTTGGGCGCGCTGTGCTTCGCCGCCGCGCTGCTGGTCCAGGGCCTGACCCGGCGACTGGAGGCCAGCGAGACACTCGCCGAACAACGGGCCAGCGAAGTGATCGGCCTGGAAGCGCTCAACGCGCTGATCCTGCAACGCATGCGCACCGGCATCCTCGTGCTCGACCGCCATCGCCGGGTGCAATTGGCCAACGAAAGCGCACTGAACCTGTTGGGCATGCACGACCTGGTGGGCCAACGCATCGACGAACGTGCCACGCCCCTGGTCGAACGCCTGAAATTGTGGCTGAACAACCCCAGCCTGCGCCCACCCAGCCTGAGCGTCAGCGGCACCGGCCTGACGTTGCAGCCGAGCTTCATTGCCCTGGGGCATCACGATCACCACCAGATCCTGGTGTTTCTCGAAGACCTGGCCCAGGTCTCCCAGCAAGCCCAACAGCTCAAGCTCGCCTCCCTCGGGCGCCTCACGGCCGGGATCGCCCATGAAATCCGCAACCCGCTGGGCGCGATCAGCCATGCGGCGCAATTGCTGCGCGAG
This sequence comes from Pseudomonas sp. FG6, assembly GCF_057809015.1. NCBI lineage: Bacteria > Pseudomonadati > Pseudomonadota > Gammaproteobacteria > Pseudomonadales > Pseudomonadaceae > Pseudomonas > Pseudomonas sp. FG6. The sequence continues at coordinate 2,029 of NZ_JBMDJD010000067.1, read as the reverse complement.
TCCGAGGAACTGAACGACGCCGACCGGCGTCTGACGCAGATTATCCAGGACCACTCCCAACGAATGAATCGCGTCATTGAAAACGTGCTGCAGGTCTCCCGTCGCCAACCCACCACGCCCCAACGCCTGGACCTGCGGGCATGGCTGGAGCAATTCGTACGCCAGGCCCGGGACACCGCAACCAGGCAACCGGCCTTGCACCTGAGCATCGACCCGGGCGACTACACCACGTTCATGGACCCCGACCAATTGACCCAAGTGCTCGACAACCTGCTGCGCAACGCCTGGCGCCACAGCGCGATGGCCCACGAGCAGGCCGAAGCCTGGCTGAAGCTGTTCATCGATCCCCACAGCCAGCTGTCCACACTGGACATCATCGACAACGGCCCCGGCGTGCCCCCGGACCAGCAAGCGCACTTGTTCGAACCCTTCTACACCACCAGCAACCAGGGCACCGGCCTTGGGCTCTATCTGTCCCGTGAGCTGTGCGAAAGCAACCAGGCCCGCCTAGACTTCAAACCACGCCAAGGCGGCGGTTGCTTTCGCATCACCTTTGCTCACGGACGGAAACAGATTTGAATAATCGCTCACGGCAACGAATCCTGATCGTCGATGACGAACCGGACATCCGCGAACTCCTGGACATCACCTTGGGCCGGATGAAACTCGACACCCGCAGCGCCAAGAACCTCGCCGAGGCCCAGGCCCTGCTGGCGGACGAAGCCTTCGACCTGTGCCTGACCGACATGCGCCTGCCCGACGGCACGGGGCTGGAACTGGTGCAACACATCCAGCAACGCTACCCGCAACTGCCGGTCGCGATGATCACCGCCTACGGCAGCCTGGAAACCGCCATCGACGCCCTCAAGGCCGGCGCTTTCGACTTCCTCACCAAACCAGTCGACCTGACTCGGCTACGGGAACTGGTCAGCAGCGCCTTGCGCCTGCCGCCGGTGACCGCTCCGGCCATCTCTATCGAACGCTGCCTGCTGGGCGACTCCCCTCCCATGCGCAGCGTCCGCAAACAGATCGAAAAACTCGCCCGCAGCCAGGCCCCGGTGTACATCAGCGGGGAATCAGGATGCGGCAAGGAACTGGTCGCCCGATTAATCCATGAGCAGGGCCCCCGCTCCAGCCAGGGTTTTGTCCCGGTCAATTGTGGGGCCATTCCCAGCGAACTGATGGAAAGTGAGTTTTTTGGCCATCGAAAAGGCAGCTTCAGCGGCGCCATCGACGACAAACCCGGCCTGTTCCAGGCCGCCCACGGCGGCACCCTGTTCCTCGACGAAGTGGCCGACCTGCCCCTGGCCATGCAGGTCAAGCTGCTGCGGGCGATCCAGGAAAAAGCCGTGCGCGCGGTCGGTGGCCAGCAGGAAGAGGTGGTGGACGTGCGAATCCTCTGCGCCACCCACAAAGACCTGGGGGCCGAAGTCGCCAGCGGACGTTTCCGCCAGGATCTTTACTATCGGTTGAACGTCATCGAACTGCGCGTCCCGCCCTTGCGCGAACGCCGCGAAGACATCGAGCCCCTGGTCAATCACATGCTCCAGCGCCTGGCCGCCAATACCGGCAACCCGGCAGCCAAACTCCACCCCAAGGCGCTGGATGCCCTGCGCAACTACCGTTTCCCGGGCAACGTGCGGGAACTGGAGAACATGCTCGAACGCGCCTACACCCTCTGCGAACACCAGCAGATCGAAGCCGAGGACCTACGGCTGGCCGAGGGTAGCAATGCCACCGACACGGGCAGCCCGGATTTGATGCGGGTCGACAACCTGGAGGATTACCTGGAAGACGTCGAGCGCAAACTCATCCTCCAGGCGCTGGAGGAAACCCGTTGGAACCGCACGGCGGCGGCGCAGCGGTTGAAGTTGTCGTTTCGGTCGATGCGGTATCGGTTGAAGAAGTTGGGGTTGGATTGAGCCATAGCCTTGAAGCTCACACTGCCCCTGTGGCGAGGGAGCTTGCTCCCGCTCGGCTGCGCAGCAGTCGCAAAATCAGGCAATGCAGTTTGCCTGAAGCAATGCAG
>NZ_JBMDJD010000066.1:0-10532 GCF_057809015.1 Pseudomonas sp. FG6 | reverse complement strand
CTGGGCCATGGATGGCCCTTCGCGGCGGGCCCACGGAGCAATGCCGGAGTGAGGGTACACCTCGCCCTAGGCGAGGTGCCGAGTGGTGGGGCAAAGCGTTTTTGGTTACTTTTGGCGCTCTTCCAAAAGTGACCCGCCGCAAGGGCGGAACCCTAAGCCGCCGTTACCGCAAAAACGGATATACACACGCCCCCGCGACCAAGCTCACTGCCCCCGAGCACTAATCTGCTGCTGCAAATGCTGAATCTGCGCCTGCAGCGTATTGATGTTACGAGTGACCTGCCCCCGAAACGCATCGAACTCAGCAGTGCCAGAACCGCGGTTTTCCTGCTGGCTCTTGAGCACCATCATGTCCTGCTCCGCGTTCGAATTGGCCCTTTTCAACGCCGTGATATCAGCACCGATGCTCTTGAGCTGCGCATCCAGGACACCGCCCTCACCCTGGTTTTTCAACGCGGAAACTTCCGCCGCCAACGCCTTGACCTGGGCCTGGAGATCCTTGTTGGCCGCTTGCAGCTGGGTATTGGCATTCTGCTGCTCAGTGGACTGGGCAATGAGCTGGGCCAGCTCCTTGTCCAGGTCGGCGGACGGACCGAACGTCGCTTGCTGTTGCTTGTACTGCTCCAGCAGCTTGCCGTCGAATAGCCGGGCCTGCTCCTGCAACTTGCTGTCCAATTGTTTGATCTGCAATTTCAACGCTTCACTGTCGCTCATGACGTTGGACTGCCCGGCGACCACCTTGCCGGAAATGTCCTGCAGGCGCCCCGCCGCGTCCTCACTGATCCGGGCGAAGCTTTCCTGCGTAGCCACCAGTTGCTGCTCCATCAGGGAAATCTGCTGGAAGCTCCACCAGGCCAGGAAACCGAACGCACACAGCAACGCGCCGACCAACGCCCACAGCGGCCCGGTGCTGGCCCCCTTGACCTTGACCGCGGCAACAGGCGCCGGGCGCGCTTGCACATGAGGCTGCTCGCGGTTGTGCAAGAAGTCATCGTCATCGGGAATATCGGCCCGCATCCGCAGGCTCGGTATATCGTCGAAGTCGTCGTTGGCATCGTTACGCATGGGCATGGGTTCAACCTTTGGGAAACCGGTGATGGCATGATGCGGCGAGTATAACCCCCTCGCCCGCCGCACCCATTGACCCCGAACCCGGCACTCGGTTCAGCATGGGCCGATCAGTGGACATTCTGGCCTTTGTACCAGGCGCAGAACTCATCAAGGGCAGCCCACAGGCTGACTTGCGGATCATAGTCGAGATAATGCCGCGCACGGCTGATGTCCAAGGTGAAATTCTTGTTCATGACCTGCATGCCCAAGCGCGACAGCGTCGGTTCGGGACGGCCGGGCCAGAGCTTGCAAAAACCTTCGTTCAAGGCCGCGACACCATAAGCCAGCCCATAGGAGCGGTAACGCCGGACCTGCGGGACCTGCATCTGGCGCATCACATAATTGATCACGTCCCACAGCGGTACCGGGGCACCGTTGCTGATGTTGTACGCCTTGCCCAAGGCCGAACCCGTGGCCAGCAGGCTGCTGAGCAGCGCCTCGTTGAGGTTCTGCATGCTGGTGAAATCCACCTTGTTCAAACCGTTGCCGACGATGGCCAGCCGCCCCTTGCGCTGCATCTTCAGCAGGCGCGGGAAAATGCTCATGTCGCCGGCACCAGTCACGAAACGCGGGCGCAGGGCCAACACTTCGAGGCCGAATTCCTGGGCGCCGAAGACTTTCTGCTCGGCCAGGTACTTGGTGGCGGCGTAAGGGTGCTTGAAGCGCTTGGGTACTTGCTCCTCGGTCAGCCCGAGGTGGTCTCGACCGTCGAAGTAGATGGACGGCGACGACAGGTGGACCAGGCGCCGGACCTTCTGCTTGAGACAGGCTTCGACGATGTTTTCCGTGACCTGGACGTTGCCTTCGTGGAAGTCCTGGTAGCGTCCCCAGACCCCAACCGATCCTGCGCAATGCACAACGGCCTCGACATCCACGCACAGGTCGCGGGCCAGCAACGGGTCGCCCAGGTCCCCCTGGATAAATTGCGCCCCGCGCCGCACCAGGTGCTCCACGCTCTCGGCCCGGCGACCGGTGACCCGTACATCCAGGCCCTGCTCCAGGGCGAAACGCGCAAAGCGCCCGCCAATGAAGCCGCTCGCGCCGGTGACCAGAATTTTCATGAATGCTCCTAAGAAGTGCGGTGACGCGCCTCAAGCCGCACGCCGCAAGTTGAGACTTGACGCTTATTGCTGCTCCCAAGGCACCAGCCATTGCCGAGAGGATCGGACCAGCTGTTCCGTCAGGGAACCGAGCAGTTGCCCGCCGTTGCGCCAATGATGCCAGTACAACGGTACATCGATGGGTTTATCGGCGAGCAGTTCCACCAGCGAGGCCCGCTCCAGTGCTTCGCGCACCTGCAACTCCGGCACCAGCCCCCAGCCCAATCCAGCTTCAGCCAGACGAATGAAACCCTCGGACGATGGGCAGAGATGGTGCTCGAAGCCGCCCTCCACCCCCAGGGAAGCGAGGTAACGGTGTTGCAGAAAATCATCCGGGCCGAACACCAACGCCGGCGTACGCGCCAACTGGTCGGCACGTACGCCGTCGGGGAAATGCCGGGCGATGAACGCCGGGCTGGCCAGCGCCCGATAACGCATGGCGCCCAGCAACACGCTGCGCGCACCGGCCACCGGGCGTTCACTGGCGCAGAGACAGGCCGCCACTTCGCCGGCGCGCATGCGCTTGAGGCCCACGGTCTGGTCTTCCACCACCAGGTCGAGCAGCAAGTGGTGCGCGGCGCAGAAGTCGCCCACGGCAGACGCCCACCAGGTCGCCAGGCTGTCGGCGTTCAGGGCGATACGCAAGCGCTCGGGCAGGCCTTCTTCATCCAGTGCCGGTACCAGGCTTTGCAGATCGCGTTCCAATAAACGCACCTGTTGCACATGGTTGAGCAGGCGCCGACCGATCTCAGTGGGCATTGGCGGCGTGGCGCGCACCAGCACGGGTTGGCCGACCCGCGCCTCGAGCAGCTTGATACGCTGGGAGATGGCCGATTGCGACAGTCCCAGCACCTGGGCGGCGCGCTCGAAACCGGCCTGTTCGACCACCGCCGCCAGCGCCGAGAGCAATTTGTAGTCAAACATCAGTTTCCCTAATGAGTGATCAGCAGGATTGGTTTTTCTTATACAGCCTCCCACTGGAGAATAGCCAGCATTGCAACTTCAACCGGGGAGATCGAAGCCATGTGGCAAAGTTATGTGAATGGGCTTCTGGTGGCCCTTGGGCTGATCATGGCAATTGGCGCCCAGAATGCGTTTGTGCTGGCCCAGAGCCTGCGTCGTGAACACCACCTGCCAGTCGCCGCGCTGTGCGTCACGTTCGACGCGCTGCTGGTGGCCGCCGGCGTTTTCGGTCTGGCCACGCTGCTGGCCCAAAGCCCGCTGCTGCTGTCCATTGCCCGTTGGGGTGGCGCGGTGTTCTTGCTCTGGTACGGCAGCCAGGCGCTGCGCCGGGCCTGCTCGAAACAGAGCCTGCAACAGGGCGCGAACCAGGCGGCGCGCTCGCTGCGCACCGTGCTGCTCAGCGCACTGGCGGTGACCCTGCTCAACCCCCATGTGTACCTCGACACGGTGCTGCTGATCGGTTCCCTCGGTGCCCAGCAGAGCGTGCCTGGCGCCTACGTCGTAGGCGCCGCCAGCGCCTCGCTGCTGTGGTTCTTCACCCTGGCCTTCGGCGCCGCGTGGCTGGCGCCCTGGCTGGCGCGCCCAAGCACCTGGCGGATCCTCGACCTGCTGGTGGCCGTGATGATGTTTACCGTGGCGGGGCAGTTGATCGTCAGCGGCTGATTAGGCTTTGTACGAAGAGTCGATCAGGCACTTTTCGTACAAGGCCTAGGGCAAACCGCTCTGGAACCTCTATCCCACACAGTTGTTGCGTGGTTATGCCGCACCCCCAGTGCTATGATCCGACTCCTGCGCCGCAAAAGAGTACAAACTCCCCGGCGCTAGTCCGGCCGCCCGTGATCGGCCTTGCGCTCACCGCATCAGACCTGATTAGGAGAATCACCATGGCTTTCGAATTGCCGCCGCTGCCCTACCCACACGACGCACTGCAGCCGCACATCTCCAAAGAAACTTTGGAATTCCACCACGACAAGCACCACAACACCTATGTCGTGAACCTGAACAACCTGGTACCTGGCACCGAGTTCGAAGGCAAGACCCTGGAAGAAATCGTCAAGACTTCCTCGGGCGGTATCTTCAACAACGCCGCTCAAGTCTGGAACCACACCTTCTACTGGAACTGCCTGGCGCCGAACGCCGGTGGTCAACCGACCGGCGCCCTGGCTGAAGCCATCAACAAGGCCTTCGGTTCGTTCGACAAGTTCAAGGAAGAATTCAGCAAGACCTCCATCGGCACCTTCGGCTCCGGCTGGGGCTGGCTGGTGAAAAAGGCTGACGGTTCCCTGGCCCTGGCCAGCACCATCGGCGCCGGCAACCCGCTGACCAGCGGCGACACCCCGCTGCTGACCTGCGACGTCTGGGAACACGCCTACTACATCGACTACCGCAACCTTCGTCCAAAATACGTCGAAGCGTTCTGGAACCTGGTCAACTGGAAATTCGTGGCCGAGCAGTTCGAAGGCAAGACCTTCACGGCCTAAGCCTTGATGCCAGACAAAAAACCCGGCCCTTTGCCGGGTTTTTTTTCGCTTTGCGATGAATGAACAAGCACCGAGACCGACAGAGGACCTTACGTCTGGAATTCAACAAAAAGTCCACTCAGGCCTCAAGTTACGGCTCTTTGCAACCGACACAATGGTCATAGAGCAATCACTCTGAAAAGCTCGTCTATCGGTCATTTCCCGGGTGATAACCGTTGTGTTTGATTGTCCCTTTGACTGACATCACAGGATTGCCAATACTCATGGCAACTTGACGCTACCCGCACGGAACAAGGAACCACTCTTTGAAGCTGGAACTCAAGAACAGCTTGTCTGTGAAGTTGCTCCGGGTCGTGCTCCTTTCGGCATTGATCGTTGGCGTGGTCTTGAGCTGTGCCCAAATCGTGTTCGATGCCTATAAAACCAACCGGGCAGTCGCCAATGATGCCCAGCGTATCCTCGACATGTTCCGCGACCCCTCGACCCAGGCCGTCTACAGCCTCGACCGGGAAATGGGCATGCAAGTAATCGAGGGGTTGTTCCAGGACGAAGCCGTGCGCATGGCCTCCATCGGCCATCCTCGCGAAACCATGCTTGCGGAAAAAAGCCGGCCCCTGCAGCACTCCCAAAGCCGCTGGCTGACCGACCTGATCCTGGGCAAGGAACGCACCTTCACCACACAACTCGTGGGTCGTGGCCCCTACAGTGAGTATTACGGCGACCTGAGCATCACCCTCGACACCGCCACTTACGGTGAAGGGTTCATCATCAGTTCGGTGATCATCTTCATCTCCGGGATGCTCCGCGCCCTGGCCATGGGCCTGGTGCTGTACCTGGTCTATCACTGGCTGCTGACCAAGCCGCTGTCGCGGATCATCCAGCACCTGACCCAGATCAACCCGGACCGTCCGAGCGAACACAAGATCCCGCAACTGCGAGGCCATGAGCAAAACGAGTTGGGCTTGTGGATCAACACAGCCAATCAGTTGCTCGAATCCATCGAGCGCAATACACACCTGCGCCATGAAGCGGAAAACAGTCTGCAGCGCATGGCCCAGTACGACTTCCTCACCGGCCTGCCCAACCGCCAGCAACTCCAACAGCAACTGGACAAGATCCTGGTGGACGCCGGGCGCCTGCAGCGTCGCGTGGCAGTGCTGTGCGTGGGGCTGGATGATTTCAAGGGCGTCAACGAACAGTTCAGCTACCAGGCCGGTGACCAGTTGCTGCTGGCCCTGGCCGATCGGTTGCGGGCCCACAGCGGTCGCCTGGGCGCCTTGGCACGGCTGGGGGGCGACCAGTTCGCCCTGGTCCAGGCCGATATCGAGCAACCCTACGAGGCGGCCGAGCTGGCCCAGAGCATCCTCGATGATCTGGAAGCACCGTTCGCCAACGATGAGCAACAGATCCGTCTGCGCGCCACCATCGGCATTACGCTCTTCCCGGAAGACGGCGACAGCACCGAGAAGCTGCTGCAAAAAGCCGAGCAGACCATGACCCTGGCCAAGGCTCGCTCACGCAATCGCTACCAGTTCTACATTGCCAGCGTGGACAGCGAAATGCGCCGCCGTCGCGAACTGGAGAAAGACCTGCGCGAAGCGCTGATCCACGAGCAATTCACCTTGGTGTATCAACCGCAGATCAGCTACCGCGACCTGCGGGTGGTGGGCACCGAGGCGCTGATCCGCTGGCATCACCCCGAACACGGCATGGTGCCGCCGGACCTGTTCATTCCCCTGGCCGAGCAGAACGGCACCATCATTGCCATCGGCGAATGGGTACTGGACCAGGCCTGCCGACAACTGCGCGAATGGCACGACCAGGGCTTCGTCGACCTGCGCATGGCGGTCAACCTGTCCACCGTGCAACTGCACCACGCCGAGCTGCCACGGGTGGTCAACAATTTCATGCAGATGTACCGCCTGCCGCCACGCAGCCTCGAACTGGAGGTCACCGAGACCGGCCTGATGGAAGACATCACCACCGCTGCCCAGCACTTGCTGAGCCTGCGCCGCTCCGGGGCCTTGATTGCCATCGACGACTTCGGCACCGGTTATTCGTCCCTGAGCTACCTCAAGAGCCTGCCGCTGGACAAGATCAAGATCGACAAGAGCTTCGTCCAGGACCTGCTCGAAGACGAGGACGACGCCACCATCGTCCGGGCCATCATCCAGCTGGGCAAGAGCCTGGGCATGCAGGTCATCGCCGAAGGTGTCGAGACGCTCGAGCAGGAGGCGTACATCATCGCCGAGGGCTGCCATGAGGGTCAGGGGTATTTCTACAGCAAGCCGCTGGCGGCGCGGGAGCTGGGCGCCTACCTGAAGCAGGCGCAACGCAGCAAGGCCTCCATCCTCTGACTTGTCCTACAGACGCCGCCGAAAGGCGGCGTTCTGCATTATTAAATAAGAAATATTTACAGCTTCGACCCTTTACACATAATGCAAATCTTTCGCATTATGTCGCAGCTTTTGCGCACCCTCGCGCCAGTCCCATCCATTTTCGAAGCAGGATGTTCGCCATGATTCGTATGCCCCTGGCTACCGCCAGTCTGCTGGCCATCGCTATTTCCCTCGCCGGTTGCGGCGAAGGCAAGGACAAGGCCGCCGCGCCGCAAGCGCCAACGCCTGCCGCCAGCACTGCGGCACCGGCCGCCCCTGCCGCTGCCGGCAAAGTCGACGAAGCCGCCACCAAGGCCGTCGTCGCGCATTACGCCGACATGGTCTATGCCGTCTACAGCGATGCCGAATCCACCGCGAAAACCCTGCAAACCGCCGTCGACGCGTTCCTGGCCAAGCCGAACGCCGACACGCTCAAGGCTGCCCGCCAAGCCTGGATTGCCGCCCGCGTGCCTTACCTGCAAAGCGAAGTGTTCCGCTTCGGCAACACCATCATCGACGACTGGGAAGGCCAGGTGAACGCCTGGCCACTGGATGAAGGCCTGATCGACTACGTCGACAAATCCTACGAGCACGCCCTGGGCAACCCGGGCGCCACCGCCAACATCATCGCCAACACCGAAGTCCAGGTGGGCGAAGACAAGGTCGATGTAAAAGACATCACCCCGGAAAAACTCGCCAGCCTGAACGAGCTGGGCGGTTCCGAGGCCAACGTCGCCACCGGCTACCACGCCATCGAATTCCTGCTGTGGGGCCAGGACCTCAACGGCACCGGCCCAGGTGCCGGCAACCGCCCGGCGTCCGATTACCTGCAAGGCGCAGGCGCCACGGGCGGTCATAACGACCGTCGTCGTGCCTACCTCAAGTCCGTGACTCAACTGCTGGTCAACGACCTGGAAGAGATGGTCGGCAACTGGAAACCGAACGTGGCCGACAACTACCGCGCCACCCTGGAAGCCGAGCCGGCCGAAAGCGGCCTGCGCAAGATGCTGTTCGGCATGGGCAGCCTGTCCCTGGGCGAACTGGCGGGCGAGCGCATGAAGGTGTCCCTGGAAGCCAATTCGCCAGAGGACGAACAGGATTGCTTCAGCGACAACACCCACAACTCGCACTTCTACGACGCCAAGGGCGTGCGTAACGTCTACCTGGGCGAATACACCCGCGTAGACGGCACCAAGATGACCGGTGCCAGCCTGTCGTCCCTGGTGGCCAAGGCCGACCCGGCCGCCGACACCGCGCTCAAGGCCGACCTGGCCGACACCGAGGCCAAGATCCAGGTCATGGTCGATCACGCCAACAAGGGTGAGCACTACGACCAGTTGATCGCCGCTGGTAACACCGCCGGCAACCAGATCGTCCGCGATGCCATCGCTGCCTTGGTCAAGCAGACCGGTTCGATCGAGCAGGCCGCAGGCAAACTGGGCATCAGCGACCTGAACCCGGACAACGCCGATCACGAGTTCTGATCGACGTTGAATGACAAAAAGGCGACCTCCGGGTCGCCTTTTTGTTTGATGCCGCCGGTACAGGGGCATAGGGATAACTCTGTGGCGAGGGAGCTTGCCCCCGCTGGGTCGGTCCGACGCCTCGGGCGTAGCAGCCCCACTTCCCTGTTGTAACTGGCACACCCTAGGGGGCCGCTTCGCGGCCCAGCGGGAGCAAGCGCCCTCGCCACAAGGACTTGCCCGGCTATCCCTCGGCCATTACTGCAATCCGACAAGCCTGGCTTCAAGGAATCGACGTTCCGGCAGTTGCTGGGTCAATTCCAGCGCGCGTCGATACGCCGCCCTCGCCTCGTCCAATTGCCCCAACTGGCGACAGAATTCCGCCCGCGCCGAATGGGCCAGGTGGTAGTCGAGCAGTTCACCGCGCGCCAGGATCCCTTCGATCACCCGCAACCCCGCCATCGGTCCGTCACGCTTGGCCAGGGCGGCGGCGCGATTGAGTTCGATCACCGGCGACGGCACGGCCCGCAGCAGCACATCGTAAAGCCCGACGATCTGCGGCCAATCGGTCTCCTCCGCCGTCGGCGCTTCGGCATGCACCGCCGCAATGGCCGCTTGCAGGCAATACGGCCCGAACCGGCGGGTGTTTAGCGCGGCCTCCACCAAGGCGCAACCTTCGGTGATCATTCCAGCGTCCCACAAGCCGCGGTTCTGTTCGTCCAGCAAGACCAGTTCGCCGGTTGCAGAGGTGCGCGCCAATCGTCGGGACTCGTGCAGCAGCATCAATGCCAGCAACCCCATGACTTCTGCCTCGGGCAGCAATTCCATCAACAAACGCCCGAGGCGGATGGCTTCGCGGGTCAGGTCTTCGCGGGTCAGTTCGTTGCCCATCGACGCCGAATAGCCTTCGTTGAACACCAGGTAAATCACCCGCAGCACGCTGTCCAGACGCTCGGGCAGTTCCGTGCGGGACGGGACTTGATAGGGGATCTTCGCGTCGCGGATTTTCGCCTTGGCCCGCACGATGCGCTGGGCGATGGCCGCCGGTGCGGCAAGGAAGGCGCGGGCAATTTCTTCGGTGGTCAGGTCGCAAACTTCCCGCAGCGTCAGCGGCACCTGGGCATCAGCCGCCAGGGCCGGGTGGCAACAGGTGAAAATCAGCCGCAGACGATCGTCTTCCACGTCTTCATCGCTCCAGTCGGCCTGCTCCAATGCCTCGAGCTGGGCGATCAACAGTGGCTGGGATGCGGCGAAACGGGCACGCCTGCGCAAACTGTCGATCGCCTTGAAACGTCCGGCGGACACCAGCCAAGCCCGCGGATTGTCTGGCACACCGTCGCGCTGCCAGCGTTCGACCGCGATGAAGAACGCCTCATGCAGGGCTTCTTCGGCGAGGTCGAAATCCCCCAGCAGACGAATCAAGGTCGCCAGGATCCGCCGCGAGTCTTGTCGATAGACCTGCTCGACCCGTGCCTTGACTGCTTCCGTCGACATCGGCCGGTTAAACCTGGAGTTGCCGAACCGGTCGCACTTCAACACAGCCAACCCGGGCCGCCGGAATATGGCCGGCGACCTGGATGGCTTCGTTCAAGTCCTTGGCGTCGATCAGGTAGAAGCCCGCCAACTGCTCCTTGGTTTCCGCGAACGGACCATCGGTGATCGACAACTTGCCGCCGCGCATGCGCACCGTGGTCGCGGTCTGGACTGATTCCAGGGCCTCGGCGGCGAGCATCCGGCCACTGCCCCGGATCGACTCGGCATAGGCCATGCACTCGGCGTCCTCCGGGCTGTCGGGCGAGTTGTGCAGCGTGTGCTCGTTGCTATACACCAGGCATAAGTACTTCATGGAAAGCTCCGCAGATGAACTGATCAACTATGGACGGCAACGCCGCACCGGGTGAAAAAACCGACGATCAGGGTTTCAGGTCGAACAGCGTCGTACCGGCCATCGGGTCGAACGGAGCGGACCAGTGTTCATGGACGTAACCGATCCACGAATCCCACATTCAAAGCCGCCACTTGATTCTGGATGCTGCG
>NZ_JBMDJD010000065.1:0-13808 GCF_057809015.1 Pseudomonas sp. FG6 | reverse complement strand
TCTGTCAAACTTGGTTCAGTGCTGTGAGGCGGCTGCACCAGCAAGCAGGCGAGGCTGATCGCAGTCACGAACCTCCGTGATGCGGCGAGCGCCAAGCTGGCACGTTTTTGCATAAACGCATGATTACCCCCAAAGACTCCGTCAAAACACGATAAATCGCAGCTTTTTGGGCCTCGCGGCTAAGCTCGCGCCATGCGCCAGGTTGGCACGTTTTTGCACGATCGCACATTGTCCTCCGAAGGCCCCGCCAAGGTGCAAATCGTACCTTTTTGGGTTTCGCGGTCAAGCGCACGCCGTGCGGCTGAACATCAAACACCGCGCTGAAAATAAAGCTGCTAACCGTCCGGTGACCCCAACGTACAGACAGAGTTACGGTTATTGACGCAGCAGTCGAGCGGTGCCCTTTACCTTCGGGAGACCGCGAAGCCTTAACGGCGATCTTGGTCGCGACCCGGACAGCAACCTCCGAAGAGAGATGGCTGGCGTCTGTCAAACTTGGTTCAGTGCTGTGAGGCGGCTGCACCAGCAAGCAGGCGAGGCATCCCGATGTTAATCAGCCATCCGGCCAAAAGCCACCTATTTGAAGGCTATTTTATTGGAAAGCGATAGGATGAGGATTAGGTTCACACGACTGCGCGCTTCATTCGAAGCTATGTAGCGCTCTTTGCAGCAGAGTAATCGTATTTGCGAGTCGGCTGGAACGTCTTCTGTTAGGGCGTGTATCTGATGCCCTATGGTGTTTCTATAGTCCGTAGCCTGATCGGGTATCGGAATCGTCTATATTGCGGAGGTAGAGCTGTACGCTGTCATTTAGGCTAGGCAAAGGTAACTGAGGAATTTGTATCTTGTGAAATAATTAGGAAACCATTGTGGAAATACAACCGGAAAAGCGAAGGACAGCCGAAGCCGATATAGCAGCGGTGCTCAAGACAACGGGACACTTGACTGAGCGACAGGCTTTGAATGAATTTGATTTTATGGAACGGCTTTATAGAGAGGTAAGAAAGCCCAGTGGAGGAAAGTTATATCTGTCTGCCCCAGCCAATACGAGTTTCTTAAGGTTGGTTGATACTATAGACGAATACTTACCCAGCAAAGACCTTGTGAGTGATATAGAGGTTTTCAGAGCGTGCAAGGCCGTCGTGGGAAAGCTTTGCGAGGAAGGATATCGAAAGCTAGACGTAGAATCTTTCATCTCTGCCGTTGAAGAAGTCATTGCTGTGACCATTCATACGCACAGGTTTTATACGACCCTGGACGGGTTAGAGTTCGTAGACTTCACAGAGCTCAGAATAGGTCAACTGGTAATACAAAGGCCGGATTTTGCTATTCTTCAGGGGAGCGAAGCGCACCCAGAGACACGTGATCATCTGTGGAAAAGGGTGGATGGCGCTCTATGGTTAACCGAGGACATCACGGGGAGCCGCAAAGAATCCGAACGACGCTTTTTTGAAAGCGTCAGATCAGTCTGCGGGCTACTTTCTCTTTCGTTCACTATGGATGCGGAATGGGGTGCCAGTGGCATAAGGCTCTCCCCATGCATGGACATTCGCGCTAGGCCAAGTACCTCCAGTTGGTTCTCTCTCACTACAGATTCTAACGTTCTGTGCGTCAGTTCCTCTTGGAAAGGTGTCCAAACCTCCTCTCTCAACGAAATCGTAGCGATCGATCTTTTAGACAGGGACTGGTTCCAGAACCTGACGAGAATAATTCAAGGCGATGGTCAGTCAGACGTAGAGCAGGCGGTCCGACGCGGTATTTACTGGTTTTTTGACGCACAGTTGGACACCTCGCTTGAAATGCAGATGGTCAAGTTCTGGAGTTGTATCGAGTGCATTTTTTCATTCCTGAGTGTACAGACGACAAAATCAATAAGGGATGGGATGACGGGGATGCTGATCTTAGGGGGGTACAGGCTCGTCGATGTCAAAGACAAGGTGCAATTGCGTAAGGATATCAAACGGCTGTACGGCCTGCGTTGTGGTGCAGTGCATGACGCAAAACACAACCATGTGACAGAGCGGGATGTAGCCACGGTAAGCAAATGGGCTGCTTGGGTAATGATTGAAGTCGCGGGTTTGGCTGCCGCAGGAGTGCAGACTAGGGCAGAGATCAAGGTTCAAACGGACTACTGGTTTGACCTTCTCCAAGAGCGGGACTCCACAGCGAAAGCGAAAGAAAAATGCCCTACGTGTGGTAACGTTATTCAGGACCTTTCATGAGCTGTCATTGGCTGCGCAGTGTACGCATTCTGTTCACAGGTTCGGGGGATGTGTTCAGAATATGATCGAGAATATGTCGGAAAGTTTAGCTTTATAGCGGCCTGCCCCGCGTCTATTGGTATGTTGGGCTGGAAGGAGATAAATTCAAGATTTACGTGGCTGAGGCTGATGGGAATATTAAAACCCTTTAAAAAGTCCTGTTAGTCCACGCTATATGGACTAGCGGGTTGTGAAAGACAGCTTTTGGCCGAGAGCGATCGTTGCTGAGAGGCCGCTTACTGCCAATAGCGGACATTACAATGGGGGCAGAATTAGACTATGGATTTGGGTTTGTCCCGTTCCCTGCGGGCAAAGCAAGGCTGGCCGTTGCTGTGATAGGGACTGTATTCGATCTACCGCGTTAGTTGATGTGAAGCTTTGGCTGAATTCAGCCGAAGCCCCACAAACGTCAGATGATCATTTAAATCAGAGACCCGCAGGTCGCGTTGTTACACGTCCATCAATCTAAAATGTCTAGCCCGGCGTCCATTTTTTAGCTCTCGTTTTTTGAGTTATTAAATGGTTACTTAGAGCCGATGTATTCAAGTCGCTCATTCAATCGCTGCAAGGATGTTCCAATCAATCCTTTAAGCTCTTTGTTGACCAGTGTTTTTGCTTGAGACACATTACCTTCCATAGCCAAAAGAGTTGCTTTAAATCTAACAAACGTTCGGTAGGTTTGAGCATTGCGGCCTATGGATTTTTCAAGCCTATCAACTGCCTCCTTAAGTTTAGTTTTATTTCGAAAGTGAACAGCAAGCTCAGCTTTGGTCAGGATAGGGTAGTCGATATTTGAAAAGCGGTGAATTGACTCTTCAATCAAGTCCATACTGCCGACCTCATCACCATCGTAATATGCAAGCATGCGAGCTTTAGCTGAACTTAATATTTCTTGTGCGCGATCGGAACCGTCAAAGCCCAGCCTACTCATAATACTCTCTAGTTCGGCTCTGTTTTCAGCGGTGTGCTCTTTGATTATTAAACAGGCAAAATAATTATTAGCATTTATCAGATTGCCCGGCCGCCCTCTATATTGCTCTCTAGATAAGTCGAAAGCCAAGTCATACTCGTCACTTTGCATATAGACAAGAACTAGCTCTCCGACAACACGCGGATCTCTCCTTCCCTTTTGGTTCAATGTACGAGTCAGACTTTCTTCAGCCTTCACATAATCGCCGGCCAATCGATAGTAGAAACCGTGTAAAAAAGACCTATCTGGCTCTGGCACGCTTCGTACTTCGGAGAAAAAATTTGAATTCCTAGTGCGCGCCAGACACTGGCACTTGATGAATCTAATATGATTTACAGTATTAGAGTGCATATATCGTTCGCGCTGAAGTACTCTATCGGCCAGGAGAATAGCCTCCAGATAGTTGCGATCTTCGTCGTAAAGCTTTTTTATGGTTTTTACGAAGGCGGACGGAATAATAAGATCATCCGGGATGCCACTGCCTTGCCTAAGAGACTCCTGTGCTGAAAATATATAATCCGATATATCGTAATTATCATCTTCATATCGTTCCAAAAAAGAGGAAATGTGCTCCTTGATTTTAGATTCGAAACCCGTCAAAGTCCCAAATCGACTTCGACTCACATAGTCCCTTATTACTTCGTTCACCCTTAGATATTCCGCTGCCGCCCCCATGCGCTCACAAACCGAAGAAGAAATAAGCCTTTCCAAGATCGGAAAGTATACGGACTCATCAGCTATATCAAATAAAACGTCATAGCTTATAAATTCAAACTTACATAGCAGGTAAATAAAATTTAGAACAACTTCATCTCCGATAAACTCATCCATTACCACTTTTGCTTTGTCAGCACCATATTGCTGAATCAGGTGTGATTCTTTTTTTGCTTTATATAGCCCAAGATCACGAATTTGATGAATAGCATAAAGTACCTGCTCCGGATATCCAGTTAAAAGATCCGAGAAAAATCCATACTCTGCCTTTGAAATCTCAAGACCTTCAAATTTTGCATAACGAGTTAAGAGGCCGTTTCGCTCCGCAGGAGTCATTTCACCTAATGGAATAGAATAAAACATAGGGTTCAGGCGATTGAGCGAGGACTTTGAACGAAACTGGCTAGCCACAACAAATGTTAAGTGCTCAGTTGGGGAGATTGATTGTACAACCTCCTCAAACCAGTCCACCACATCACCATTACCTTGAAAAAGAACACCCCTATCCTCAATTAATACCCGTTCCTTCTCAAAAACTATCTGAGAGGCCACTTCCTTCGCTAACACTAACTTTTCAGCGAATGAGCCATTAAGACGCTGAAGGATGTCCCCGTCACCAATAAAACCCAAATCACAAATTTTTAAGATAAAGTCTTCAATTCCATCTAACGGACTCAGTGATATTATAGGGCATTCATATGACTCCCTTACTAAGTTCGATTTGCGCAACGCATACTGCAGCAAACTTTTCCTTCCGATAGAGGGCAAGCCAGATGATATTAAAACGACGGGCGTTTTTTTGGAGAAGTCATCAAGCCGCTCCTCGATCTCTTTGATCTGTTCGTTCCTACCGACAAAAATTTGTTGACGCTCTTTTAATCTCGGGTGAAACGCCCAAGAAAGTTCAGTCAGACGAGTGTTTATACGTCTGGCAGCAACAGAAGGTTTCAATATTGGCTGAATATTTAAATCTGACCTCATCCAGTCCGGAATGCGAGCGTCGGCGTAGGTAATATTTGGGTCAATTATTATAGGATATATCCGTGCAAGTTTTTCCTCATCAAGTAGGCTCTTGGCCTTTTCCAGTTCAAGCTTAACCCACGGGGTTTCTAATGCTTGCTCCGAGATGAACAACACAAACAATGAGCTTTCGTCGAGACCTTTGATAATTTCCTCTATTGGGGACATACCCTCCTCGAAAGTTTCCTCGTCGAAAACCTTGACCTCTTTCTTCATCCTTCTAGCAACCTCACGGACGTAATGCTTCTTGTCATGGGAGCTGTGTGATAGAAAGCATTTGATCATCGTTGCGTCCTTTCAGATAAGGGGGTAGCCACTGTCGTCATTAGGGGAAGCTATCACGAATCTTCTCATAGGAGCTTGGCCAAAGCATGGCTGATCTATCGAATCCGGCCTGATGAATGAAAAAAATCGCTCCGCTGATTTGCATCCGAATTTGTGTAGCCAGGATCGGATTAATTGGGTTTGTCGTGATCAGAATCGACAGTCCGCTTTTGGCCGATTCTGTTGAAAAAGTCGGTTTTTCCAGGCTGCCCGCGTACTGACTGCTGAAAATGCCTTTCTTGCGCGCAGCTACGTGAAATCTGAGCCCGGAACCCTCTACTCAAAATAAAGACTTCAATCTCAGGCGCATGCTTTTCAGCCGTGGAAACGGTGGTCGACTTTTTCAACAGAATCGGCCGGTAGCGGCCTGCCACACCAGCGGGCTAATCGCTGATAGCTTGCTGACGCCTAGCAAAGTGTTCATACCTAACTGCCAATCGTTGCTGACGGGCGGGCGAGAGTACGACAAGAGCTTCTTTCCTGTTTTATGGATCTACTTCAGACCTCGAAAGCGTTACACCAGTTGGCTTAGTAACACTCCTAAAAACTCATGCTCATACACAGTGTTACGCCGATAATAACCAATAAATACAGCAAGTTATCGAAAACCGTTACACCAGTAACGTTCGTAACACTGCTTTTCAGAAGGATGAATTCCCCCGCTCCCCGGAAGCATCAATGCCACCAGCGAACGTCAGGAGCAGTTCCAAATTTTGCCGGGGTCCCTGAGGCTTCTTTAAGACACGGGGTCGGAAACCCGCGTGATTGTGTTAGCGAAAGAGTGCACAGCTTAGTGAACGGGTGAACCTGGTGAACTGGTGGTTCACCTGTGCATTTGCCCTATCGCTTGGTAGCTTGCCGGGGACCCTGGGCATTCCGAATGGGTACGGGGCAAAGAACCCGCAGCATCTTGTTAGCGACTGAGTTTTCTACGTCGGTTGACAGGTTGACGTGGTTGACACCATCTCCAAGGTTGATCAGGTTCAACCGTTCGCTATCAACAACACAATGGCTCACCTTTACCGTTGCGGTAACGATGCCCTTATCTCTTCAATATCCTTTCAATTTCAACGTCGAAATTTCAGTAAGTTCGGGGAACTGCCGCTACCACGATCTCGCGGGTTTCCTACCCCGTGTGCAGCGAAATCTCCCAGGGTCCCCGACGCAATTTTGCCCACCTGGTAAACAGGACTACTGATATGCAATGCCACTGGCTCGATGTAGATTGGCTACATGGTCAACACGGGAGGGAGAACAGCATGGAAGACCCATCTCTGCTTGCGTCTGTGCTCAAACGAATGAATGAAAATCAGCTTGCCCTGGGGGCAGCTATCGAGGAGCTCTCAAACTGGGTTGAGCAACGAGGATCTACAGAGGTCGCGCAGAACATCAGGGGGGCACTGGAAACGCTGGATAGAAACTCAGGATTCCTCACCCTGGCCCTCGCCTCCCTGGCGGCAGAAGGACGGGCCAAGGAATAACTATCTTGGCATCGGCCCTGCTTGATCGAGGTACACCATGTCTGGTGGCGCTTTGACAGGCGGAGGGTACATGGGAAAACAGTAGCCAGAAAAAGGCAGCGTGTATGCCTACATGTATGCCTAACCGAACGTAACGACAATAAACCCTTTAGATACAGTAAGTTGATGATCCAGTTCAAATGACTGTGTAGCCACCAAGTACTAAAAACGGCTTATCGAAAGATAAGCCGTTTTTTTATGCCTCGAGAAAATCAGCGGCACGCTCTGGTTGTTTCATTGTGGCGAGGGAGCTTGCTCCCGCTGGGTTGCGCAGCAGCCCTAAGATTTGTCGCCTCGGTGAGTCAGGCTGGTTTTCCAGGTCAATTTGCACCCACCGCCCCGCATCGCTACAGTCGATCCCTATCCCAGGCCCACGGATGGAGCGACACATGCGTACCGATCTGAAACCGACTCTTCATCGTCTGTCAGCCGCTTCGCTGCTGGCGGTTGCCTTGACACTCATCGCCTGCAAGGCCCCGCCCTCCTCCACAACCCCCTCCACACTGCCCGCCCCGCCGGAGATCGCTGCCGGCTACCGCACCGACCTGCAAACCCGCCACGCCGACAAGCACATGGCCGCCGCAGCCAATCCACTCGCCGCCGAAGCCGGGCGGGAGATGTTGCGTCGCGGCGGCTCGGCCATCGATGCGGCGATTGCGATGCAAGCGGTGCTGACGCTGGTGGAGCCGCAATCGTCCGGCATCGGCGGCGGTGCGTTCATTGTGCTGTGGGACGGCAAGGCCGTGCGCACCTACGACGGTCGCGAAACGGCACCAGCGGGTGCCACCGAGAAACTGTTCCTGCAAGCGGACGGCAAGCCCATGGGGTTCACCGCCGCGCAGATCGGCGGCCGTTCGGTGGGCACCCCGGGCGTGTTGCGTGCACTGGAATTGGCCCATCGCAAGCACGGCCGCCTGAAGTGGTCGACGTTGTTCGAGCCGGCCATTGCCCTGGCGGAGCACGGCTTTGCCATCTCTCCCAGGCTGCATGCGTTAATTGCCAGCGATCCTTCCTTGCCGGGTTCGCCAGACATGGCCGCGTACTTCTTGAATGCCGACGGCAGCCCGAAAGCCGTCGGCACCGTGCTGAAAAACCCGGCGCTGGCCGCCGTGCTCACGCGCATCGCCCATGAAGGCCCTGATGCGCTGTACCAAGGCGCGCTGGCTGAGGAGATCGTCGCCAAGGTGCAGGGCCACGCCAACCCCGGCAGCCTTTCACTGAACGATCTCAAGGGTTATGCCGCCCGGGAGCGAGCGCCGTTGTGCAGCGATTACAAACGTTGGCAAGTCTGCGGCATGGCGCCGCCGTCTTCAGGCGGGATTGCCGTGGCGCAGATCCTCGGAACGTTGCAGGCGCTGGAGCAGCGCGACCACCAGAATGCCCTCGCCCCCTTGAAACCGGTCAAGACGGACAAGCCGGCGGGCCTTGAACCTTTACCCAAAGCGGTGCACCTGATCGCCGAAGCCGAACGCCTGGCCTATGCCGACCGCGCCCAATACGTCGCCGACTCGGATTTCGTCCCGGTGCCGGTCAAAGGCCTGGTGGATCCCGGTTACCTTGCCAGTCGCGCCAGCTTGATCGGGCCGCGCAGCATGGGAGTCGCCAAGCCCGGCACGCCACCCGGCATCAAGGTGGCCTACGCGCCGGACCGTTCGCCGCTGCGCATTTCCACCTCGCAGGTGGTGGCGGTGGATGACCAGGGCGGCGCGGTGTCCATGACCACCACGGTGGAGTCAGCGTTCGGCTCGCACCTGATGGTCCAGGGTTTCATGCTCAACAACCAGATGACCGACTTCTCGTTCATCCCCGAAGAGAACGGGCAAAAAGTCGCCAACCGCGTCGAGCCAGGCAAACGCCCACGTTCCTCCATGGCACCGACGCTGATCTTCGATCGCCAGAGCGGCGAACTGTTGGCCGCCGTTGGCTCACCGGGCGGCTCGCAGATCATCGAATACGTCGCCAAGTCCGTGATCGGCCTGCTGGACTGGAACCTGGACCCGCAAGCCGCCATCAACCTGCCCAACTTCGGCAGCCGCAACGGCCCTACCGAACTGGAACAAGGCCAGTTCAGCCCAACGCTGATCCAAGCGCTGAAAGCCCAAGGTCACAACGTCAGCGAAATCGACATGAACAGCGGCACCCAAGCCATCGTCCGGGTGCGTGATGCACAAGGGAAGGCGTCACTGGCCGGTGGCGCGGATCCGCGTCGCGAGGGTCAAGCGCTGGGGGACTGACCCAACTCGTCCTGCGGTTGGTAGACCAGCAGATCGGCCGGCTGGCATTGCAGGTAGCTGCAAATGGCTTCCAGGGTCGCCAGGCGTATGCCTTTGACCTTTCCTTGTTTCAGCAAGGAGAGGTTGGCTTCAGTGATGCCAATGGCGGCGGCAAGGTCCTTGGACTTGACCTTGCGCGTCGCCAGCATCACATCCAGTTGAATAACGATAGGCATGGTTATCTCAAACGAAAGTGCGGTTTTCCGAGTCCACTTCACTGGCCTGGGACAATATCCGCGCAATGATCGCAATACAGGCGGCCAGAAACAAAGCGACAAAAGACGGGGCGGTGATGCTGAAGGTCAGCAATCGCTGGCCGACCGGCGCATGAAGCGTCATCAGCACGCTAAGCACCGGCTCACAGAGGAAATCCAGCAGCACCCATAGCGCGACCGCGCGCCCCGCCTTCCCCAGGAACACAGCAGCTTCGCTGGAGAAGTACAGGCCCAGGGCATAGCGCTTGAATAGCTGCCGCAGATTGGCCAGCCCGGACGCCAGCGCCAGCAGAGGGATGCTCGACAGAACAATCCCCCCCAGGCACTGCCAGAGCGTCAACCCCAGCGCCCCTTCAGACAGACTCGACAGCTGCCGCTCGGTCAGGGCGAACCCCAAGCCATAGTGCGACGCCGCCTCAGGAAACAGCCAGGCTGCGGCGTTGATGGCCATCATCGCGACAATGAACACAAGCGTTATGACAGCCATGCGCTGGCTGTACACGGCAAGACGATTGGAATGCATGTGAGGCTCCAAAAGAACAAAAGGAGCCCGAAACATAGCTTCGAAATTATCGCAAAACAATAATTAATATGTAATAAACGATAATTTCATCCATCAAGTCGACAGCTGATTGGCAAACTGGCTCACCGCATCCACCACCTTCTTCGCCCCGTCCTGGATCTCGACAATCACCGATCCCGCTTCGGCCGTCAGGGCCAGGCCCTGTTCGGCCTGGTGTTGGCCGTCGGTCATCAGCAACACGGCATTGCGCGCCATGTCCTGGTTCTGGCGGACCACGCCAACGATTTCATCGGTGGCCTGGCTGGTACGCGAGGCCAATTGCCGTACTTCATCGGCCACGACCGCGAAGCCGCGGCCCTGCTCACCGGCACGGGCCGCTTCGATGGCCGCGTTGAGGGCCAACAAGTTGGTTTGCTCGGCGATGCCGCTGATGGTCTTGACGATGGTGCCGATCACCAGGGATTGCTCGTTCAACGCCTCGATGCCTTCGCCAGCATTCTGCATGTGCCGCGCCAGGTCGCGCATCACGTCCACGGCCTGGGTCACCACCGCCGTACCGCGCCGGGCGCTGCTGTCGGTCTGCAGCGAGGTGTTGTAGGCAATGCTCGCGGCCTCGGCAACGGCTCTTTCCTGGCGGATCTGATCCGTGATGTTGGTGGCGAACTTGACCACTTTATACAGTCGCTCGTTGGCATCGAGCACCGGGTTGTAGGAGGCTTCCAGCCATACCTCACGGCCAGCGCTGTCGATGCGCTTGAACCGTCCCGAGACGAACTCCCCGCTGTTCAGGCGCTTCCAGAACTGCTGGTAGGCCTCGCTGTTGTATTCCTCAGGCTCACAGAAGGTACGGTGATGCTTGCCCTTGATCTGCGCGAGGCTGTAGCCCATGGCGCTCAGGAAGCGATCATTGGCCGAGAGCACGTGGCCGCCCAGGTCGAACTCGATGACCGCCGTAGAACGCAGCAGCGCACTGATGAGGTTTTCATGCTCTCGCGAACCCTCGATCGTGCGGGTCAAGTCGTTGGAGTACATTGAAAAATAGCTGATGCGCCCATCGGCGCCCCGTACCGGCTGGAGGATCGAACGCAACCAGGCCTCTTTGCCATTGCCTCGCAGCAGACGCACCGCTCCGGAAAAATGTTCGCCTCGGCTCAGCGCCGCCTGAAAGCGAATCTGGAATTCATTGCTCTTCAAGTACGCCGGGACCAGATCTTCGATAGACCGTCCGATCAAGTCCTGGCTCTTGTAATGCATCTCGTCGAGAAAATTCTGATTGGCCGATTGCACCTTCCCTCTGACATCAAGGGTGAGCGCAAGCATTTCGCGCTCCAGGCTTTCTTTCACCTGCGTGAGACTGGAGAGTTCTTGGCGAAGAGCGGATAGCTCCTGCTTCAAACGATGGTTGAACATGGACATGCTCCGACAGCAGGAGGTTTGGATGACTTGCTCTTGCCATCGGCCCGGCATTTTTTTTCTAAAGAGCGCCGTGGCCCCATCCGTTAAATAATCATCGGGGCGCTCTAATCCGGCGGCCTCGCAAAGCTACTGGAATGCTTCGACTGGATTTCAGCGGCACCCAGACGCTGGCTCAGAACCGCTCGTCCAGCTCCCCTCCCGGCAGACTTTGGGCATGACGCAGACCTGTTTCCACCGGTGATGCCATAAAGCCATAAAAAAAGGCCGATATTTCCATCGGCCCACTTTTTCTTCGGCGCGGTCTGTTTCAGTATGGGTGCACCCCGTCCGAGGGGTCCACACGCTGAAAAGGATCTGAGCATGTCCAAACTCGCCGTACTTCCTCTTGCCGCACTGGCCTTCAGTGCCGCAGCCCACGCCGCCGACATCGATGTCCAACTGGGCAGTAAAGAACGCGTCACCCGCCTCTTCGCCTACCCCAACAACTGCAACGTCATCTGTTTCCGCAACTGGACGCTGGAACAGACCGTCGAGCATTACCTGACCCAAAGCGTGCAACGCGACGGCTACAGCACCGCCAAGGTCAGCGTCAAAAGCACCAAGAACATCGTCCATGCCCACATCAGCGGGGTGCCGAAGGGCTATGGCCAGCCGCTGAGCGCACTGCTCAACGCCGGCGACATGGCCTACAACGGCGCCAGCAAGCTCAATAGCGATAAAAAATGGGCCTACAACTGGTACCTGTTCCTGCCGCTGGGGATGGCCCTGGAAAACCGCAAGAGCGTCGAGTTGCTGCACTTCCCGCCGGATTACTCCCTGACCCAGGCCCAGGACTACCTGGAATCGGCCACCACCGATCGCTGGGCCACGCTGCTGACCGTCAACGGCATCGCCGCCACGCAGACGCCGGCCTACCAGACGATCATCGACATCGCCCCGATTGCCGCCCCGTCCAATGCCGGCCAGGCCCTGGAAGGCGTCTACGATTACTTCAACGATTACCAGACCACCATGGTCAAGCAGGTCAGCCAGACGGCCAGTGGGGCCGCGTTGCCAATGGTGGCCTTCGGCGCGCCCGTACGTAACTGGATCAAGGTCCAGTATGGCCAGACCGTTGGAGTACTGGGACTGGCGACGATCACCCCGGCGCCGGGGCTCAAGGTGCCGGTGCTGGGGTCCAACCACCCTAGCTATATCTGGTACGCCGCAGACCCGGAAAACTATGACGGTGACCAGGCCAAGGCTGATGCGGCCGGCCTGAAAGTCATGGGGCAGGACCTCAGTGCGGCTTGCTGGCAAGCCGGGATGGGCAGCAAGCCGGGCACTGACCCGACCACGCAACTGAACCAGTGCACACAAACCTGGCAGGTCACGCAGAAAGAGCAGACGTGCGAACTGTTCTACACCTCGGTTCGCAAATTGACGCCGGATGAAGCGGCGAAAAAATGCGCAACGCCGGAGATCAAGTCGCAGTTGCCGAACCTGAAAACCCCCATGCCGCTGCCGGCCGAGCATGCCGAGCACGCCTGAACCCTGAGGCGCCTTCTTGCGCAACCTTGCGTTGACGCAGGAGGCGCCTCAGCCCCCGGCAATCCTCACCGGGTAAAAAGGCGGCTGTCCTCCCTCCCTGGTGCCATGGCTGTCACCAGGGAGGGAGGAACCCGATCAGGGCGCGCCGACCGGACGCAGCCGATATTGCGACGGCAACTGCTCGAAACCACTGATCGTGGTGTCCAGGCTCTTCCAGCGACCATCCTTGATGCCGTAGATGCAGCCATGGACCGACAGGCTCTGCCCACGGTGCCAGGCGTTCTGCACGATGCTGGTATGGCCGACGTTGGCCACTTGCTGGATCACGTTGAGTTCGCACAGGCGGTCTACCCGTTCCTCTTCGTTCGGCAATTGCCCCAGCGCGTCACGATGCTCGTAGTACAGGTCGCGGATCGAGCGCAGCCAGCCGTCGATCAGGCCCAGCTGACGGTCTTGCATGGCCGCCCGCACGCCGCCACAACCGTAGTGACCCGTGACCAAGATGTGCTTGACCTTGAGCACGTCCACCGCGTACTGGATCACCGACAGGCAGTTGAGGTCCGTGTGCAGTACCACGTTCGCCACGTTACGGTGCACGAACAGGTCGCCAGGCAACATGCCAACGATCTCGTTGGCCGGCACCCGCGCATCGGAACAGCCGATCCACAGGTATTCCGGGGCCTGTTGACGAGCCAGCTTGGCGAAGAAGTCAGGATCTTCCTGCTTGATTGCATCGGCCCAGCGCTCGTTGTTCTCAATCAGATCTTGTAATTCGTTCATGCCGTCTTGCCCTCGAGATTAGTGCGCAACTTTGACAACAGACCGCCCGCCGAGGTCACTTTGGCAATGCCGTCGGAATTCTCGGCGTGGCGCCAGGGACGCCCACGATGCGGGCCCCGACGAACAAGCAGACTGAGACCTGAGTGTGGTGGATGAAAACGATATTAGCGGTGGCGACGGGCTGGACGAGGCGGAAATGGCGGACATCGATCCGCTGGATGGCAAGCGCTGAGCGTGCCTGGGCTTGGCCGCGGGGTCTCGT
>NZ_JBMDJD010000064.1:0-14172 GCF_057809015.1 Pseudomonas sp. FG6 | reverse complement strand
GCGGCGGCATCAATTTAACGGGGAGTTGGTGTCCGGTTTTGTAGGGGCAAGTCCATCGGGTACTCATCACATAGCCCGACGCCGTGATAAAGCACCCCATACCGTTGAGCCCGGCACGGTTCGGGCAACCGGTGCGCCTTGGCTGTCAGTTCGGTGAAGCGCACGCCCGGCTTGATCAACTCGGTGTTATAGACAATATGGTCATGGGCAATCCGGTACAGGCGCTTCTGTTCGGCCGTCGGCTCCAGCCCTCCGCAAATCCAACTGCGGGACATGTCCACGCACATGCCGTAGGTGCCGATCAGATCCGTGTCGAATGACAACAGGTCGCCGTCGCTCAACACGCGTGGGCCGGACTCCTGGAACCAGGGGTTGGTGCGAGGACCGGAACTGAGGATTCGCGTCTCGATCCATTCGCCGCCGCGGCGGATGTTGCCGGCATGCAGGGCGGCCCAGACATCGTTTTCGGTCACGCCAGCGCGCATTGCCTGGTGCATTTCAGCCACTGAGGCTTCGCACGAGGCCACCGCACAGCGCATCGCCTTGACTTCATCGGGGCCCTTGATCATGCGGGCAAATTCGGTCACTTCCTGGCCGCTGTAAATCTCGATCGCCAAGGAGTCCAGTGCGCGCAGGCCGGCGACTTCGATTCGATCCACCGCCAGCCGGCGGTTGGCTCCGGCGTGTTGGCGCAGCAACTCGTCGATTTGCGCGGCGAAATGCCTGGCGTGTCGATCCGTGTGCTCACCGGTCTCGAAAAAGAAAAAAGACGCGCCGCTGCGTAATTCAGTGACCAGCGGCAAGTGGGCGCAAAGGTGATCGCAGCCATGGAAGTCCCACAGAACGACATGCCCACTGGCGGCGACGAAGCAGGCCCGTGCGGGGTTATGGGTCGTCCATAACTGCATGTTGGTGGTATCGGTCGCGTAGCGGATATTCAGTGGATCGAATAAGAGAATGCCGCCCAGATCACGGGCGACCAACTGATCCACTAGTCGTTGCAATCGGTACGTACGCAGGGTGGGTAAATGGGGCGGCTCCAGGCCCAAACGTTCCCACTCCGCAAAAGCCAGTGGAGTAGGGCCTATTTCGACGCGGTCGTTGTCATCGACAGAGCCATCTTTTTTTAGCGCAGTCGCGAGTTGCCTGGCGGGGTCGATGCGTCGTGCGCTGGCTGGAATCGAAAAAGGTGAAGTTGTCATGGCGGCGTCCAGTGTTCAATCTGCTAAAAGGCTCAACGGGTTTGAATAACAGGATCAATACGCTTGAACAGATAAGCCGATCACCGCTTATGTGGAGCGGTGACCGGTGTGCTAAACGCTGTTAATGCAGCCTGTGCTCGATCAGGTTACGAAGCATCGATCCAGATGGTTTTCAGCTCGGTGTACTGATCATGCGCCCAGACGGATTTGTCGCGACCACCAAAGCCAGACTCCTTGTAACCGCCGAACGGCGTGGAGGCGTCACCTTCACCGAAACAGTTGACCGTGACCACGCCCGCACGAATTTCTCGCGACAGGCGTAAGGCATTACGCAGGCTACCGGTATAGGCGGACGCCGCCAGGCCATAGACTGTGTCGTTGGCAAGTTCAATGGCTTCGTCGAGGGTACTGAAGCTGGTGACGCTCAGGACCGGCCCGAAGATCTCCTCGATAAACAGGCGATTTTCACGTTCGACGCCGTCGATGATCGTCGGCTGCACGAACACGTCGGACTCGGTCTCGCCACCGTGCATCACATTGAGTTTCTGCTCGGCTGCGTATTCCAGATAAGAACGCACTTTCTCGAAATGCGTTTTGCTGATCATGGCGCCGAGGCGATTCTCAGGATCCAGTGGGTCACCCATTTTCCAATCGCGCAGATGCTTTCCGATCAGTTGCAGCAATTCATCCTTGACGTCTTCATGGACGATCAGCCGTGAAGAGGCCGAGCAGTTCTCGCCCATGTTCCAGAAAGCGCCGGCCGTCACATACTGGGCAACCTGATCAAGGTCTTCGCAGTCATTCATCACCACGGCAGGGTTTTTACCCCCCAGTTCCAGCACCACGCGCTTGAGGTTCGACTCGGACGCATATTTGAGAAATAACCGGCCCGTGTCGGTAGAACCGGTGAAGCTGACCATCGCCACATCCATGTGCCGACCGATTGCCTCGCCAGCTTCCCGGCCACCGCCAGGGGTGATGTTGAATACACCTGCCGGAATACCGGCTTGATGTGCCAGCTCGGCAACACGCAGCGCGGTCAGGGTGGTTTCCTTGGCCGGTTTGACCACGATGGAGCAGCCAGCGGCCAGGGAGGGACCAATCTTCCAGGCCAGCATCAACAAGGGGAAGTTCCAGGGCAGGACCAGGCCGACAACGCCGATCGCTTCGCGCACCACCAGGGTTACGGCACCGTGGCCGGTCGGCGCGGTACTGTCGTACACCTTGTCGATCAACTCGGCATGCCAGCGCAGGGTATGGATGGTATCGGGCACATCGACGTTCTGGCATTCGCTGACAGGCTTGCCACTGTCCAGGCTTTCCAGCACGGCGAGCTCGTGGGCATTGTCTTCCAGCAATTGGGCGAAACGCAGGAGCACCTGTTTACGTGCGCCGGGCGACAGCTTATGCCAGCGACCATCTTCGAACGCTTGCTTGGCGGCAGCCACGGCAACGTCGACGTCACGGGTGTCGCAAGCCGCTATCTCTGCAAGTTTTTCACCCGTGGCGGGGTTGGTCGTGATGAAGGTTTTTCCAGAGAGGGCATCTCGGAACTCGCCGTTGATGAATGCCTGGGTAGGAAACTCCAACTCGGCGGCGATGGCCGCGTACTGTGCTTTGCTCAGTAAATCAGCCATTTCAGGCACCTCCAGTGATCTGCGCGATGTTGCGCTTGAGCTCGGTAACGACGCCTTGCAGCGCCTGCTTTTCATCAAGGTTCAGGCCGTGCAGTGGGGCGCGCAGGCCACCGGTGCGCAAACCGTTCAGTTCACATCCGTACTTGATGGACTGGACAAACTTCCCGCCTTCCAGAAAGTCCATCAGCGGCATCATCGCCGCCATGATGCGGCGGCCTTTGTCGAAGTCTTTCTCCACAACGCAGGCCTCGTATAAAGCGACGTGTTCGCGAGGGATGAAGTTGGAACCGGCACAGACCCAACTACGGGCGCCCCATGCGAAAAACTCCAGGGCTTGATCGTCCCACCCGCAAGACAGAGCGATGTGCGGGTACTTGCAAGCCAAACGGTGCATCTGGGCCATGTCACCGGAACTTTCCTTGATGGCGACGATGTTTTTCACATCGCGGACCTCCTCAAAGAATTCCTCGCCCATGCTCACGCTCATGCGGCCTGGATAGTTGTAAAGCATGATGGGGAGCGAAGCCGCGCGGTCCACCGCCTTGACGTGCAGTGCGATCTCTTTTTGCGTCGGCAGTGCATAGGGGGGCGAGCCAACCAACAGCGCGTCGGCCTTGATGGCCTTCGCCGCTTCGGCGTAAGCGACCGAGTCTTCGGTGCGAATGGCGCCGGTCCCCACGATCAGCGGTAGACGACCGCGCAGCACGTCCTTGGCCTGGGCAGCCAGGTCGAACCGCTCCTGAGCGGTGTGGGCATAATATTCGCCGGTCGAACCGCCGATAATGATGCCGTGTACTTTGGATTCGACCAGATACTCCAGAACGTCGGCGAAGGCTGTCTTATCGATACTGCCGTCAGAGGTCAGGGGCGTAACTGCCGGTGTGTAAATACCTTCGAACTTCATTAATCTCGCTCCAGTTAATGTCACTGCCTGTCAAGCGGCGCCAGCTCGATAGAGTCAGCGCAGCCATTTGTTCAACCAAGAGAGGCCACGTGCTGCAGAGCGAGCAAGTGGACTTCAACTTCTTCAAGTTTGTCGGGGCGGGTCAACTTTCTTTGCCGGCTCGGTACTGCCCCCAGCGCAAACTTATATTGACGCCTGCTGAAACCAGGGGCGCGGGTGGGTTTGGACAGGGGCCTGGTGAATTCAAGACGAAATCGATGAGTTCAGAGTGTTCCCCGGCCAGCCAATCCGCCAAGAGTTTGCCTGTCGCTGTCCCGCGAGTAACACCTAAGCCATTGCAGCAGAGTGCCCCATAGACATTGGGCGACAGCTCGCCGAAATAACCCATATGGTTACGTGAAAGGGCGAGTGCTCCTCCCCAGGTATAATCGAACTTCATTTCAGGCAACATCGGGAATCGTTGTTCGAAAGATGCCTGATGCCGGGCGACAAAGCGTTTCAAGTATTTTGAATCGCTGCGGCCGTCGGGGTTGAAGCTGAAACTGTTACGGATCAGAAGACGGTTGTCCGGTGTACGACGTACCGTGGTACCGAATGGATCCGCAGGAATGACACCCCAATAAGGCCGGCCGCCGAGGCGAGCTTGTTCCTGCTCGGTCATGGGGCGGGTCAGGCTGGCATAAGTGAACACCGGCAGCATTCGCCCCTTCAGGAAGCCGAAGCTCATACCGAAGGCATTATTGGTCAGGATCAGTTTGTCTGCGGTGATTGAGCCCGCGGCGTGCTTGAGCACGGTCTTCGTGCCGTACTCCACATGAGTGATCGCCGTGTTTTCATACAGCGTCACGTTACTGGGGAGGCTGTCGGCCAAACCTTTGACAAGCGCCGAAGGCTGAAGCAAAGAAGTACCAGGTGTGAATAACGCCTTGCGATAGAAGTGTGTGCCGATATGTTCGGGAAGTTCGCCAGCCTCGATCATCTGGTAGGGTTGATCCAATTTATCGAGTCCGCGACGGTAGGCCTCCAGGACGGCGACGCCTCTGGGTTCAACGGCTGCCTGATATTTGCCGCAGTGCTTGATTTGGCAATCGATGCTGTGGCGTTCAATCAACTCTTTTAAATAACTCAGGCCACTCAGATTAAGTTTCAGTGTTGTTTTCGCGGTGGCGATATCGCCTATGTAATCCTCAGCGGCGATGTCATGCGGCAAATCGATAGCGAACCCGGCATTGCGACCGGAAGTGCCAAAGCCCACTTCCTGGGCATCGATCAGCAGGATAGGATCGTCGGGAAAATGAGCCGCGAGTTGACGGGCGGTGGCAAGCCCTGTGAAGCCGGCACCGACAATGACCCAACGTGCGCTGCTATGGCCTTGATGGGCGGGCTTGATCTGGCGCCCCCTGCTCAAGTGATACCACCCGCAAGATTGATCATCGGCAGGTAACGAAGATACTTTTAGCATTTCAAGATCCTGTTCATTCAACCGATTCGACGCCAGTCATGTAAAACGGGTTGAGGCGAAATATCCAACGGCATTTGCGAAAGTAAAAAGATGACCTTTCGTTATAAATAGCATCGATGTACAGCGTTTCAGGAAGTCGGAAATAAGAGCGTGCGTATACGTGAGATTCCACTGGGTGAAATCCTTCGTACAAACGGATTGTTATTGACAGGATGGAGCCAGTCATCGACTCGCCCCACCGCTGTCTCCCTATTAATTGCTGGCTTGTGTCGCCGCAGCGCGAGCGGTTTGCAACCAGGCATCAAACTGCTGCCGATGGGCTGCCACCCATTCCTTGGCGTGACGGCGGATATCCGCAGGTTTTTTCTCGCCCTGTTGCATTTTCAAGTTCTGGGCGCTTTCGTCAGCCGTGGTGATTTGCATCACCGAAAGGAACTTCAAGGCCGCAGGATTCTTCTCGGCGAAGTCTTTGTTCAACACGGCTTCGACCTTATCTACCGCAAAGCCGAGGTTCTTGCCCTTGTACATCGTGTCGACATCATTCTTGCCATCAGGCAGATCGGTTTTCGGTACTTCCAGCCACACCACATCCTTGTCTTCGACCAAAACGGTAGCGATCCATTGTGGGACCCAGGTGAAGTAGAGAATTGGTTGCCCTTCCTTATAACGAGTAATGGTGTCAGCCATCAGTGCGAAATAGGAGCCCTGGTTGACGGTGACTGTTTTCTCCAGGTCATAGGCCTTCATGTGGTGGGAGATGATCAGCTCGCAGCCCCATCCTGGGTTACAGCCTGTCATGTCTGCCTTGCCGTCGCCGTTGGTGTCGAACAGTTTGGCGATTTCCGGTTTCTTCAAGTCAGTGATGTACTTGATGTTATGAGCTTCAGCGGTCTTCTTGTCGATCAAATAACCTTGGAGCACGCCGGGCATGATGTCACCCGCCTTGACCATGGCCTTATCACCCCCGGCCTGTTGGAAGAATTTATCGTGCAACTTGTCCCACAAGTGCACGGTAAAGTCTGCATCACCGTTCCCCAGGGCCATCATCATGACGCTGTACTCGGTTTCCTTGGGCTCCTGCACTTTGTAGCCCAGCTCTCGGAGACCTTCCATGGCCACTTCGCCGCGGAATCGTTCTTCAGCGATAGAAGGGAAGATGGGGGTGACCTTTACACCGTCTCCCGGTTGGTCCGCCGAGGCGTTTGCGCAAAGCGACAGGGCCGCCATGGCGAAAGCTGTAGCGCAATTGAGAATGCTGTGGGAAAGCTTGAATTCAAACATTGTCGCGTACCTTTTTTGGGTTTTTATCTTCAAGTGCGGCAGATCGAATAAGAGGGTTCAAGCGGTCTTGCTTCGCCCCGCAGGCCGTCGTGCGCCGAACAGGCGTAGCAGCAGACCTACGGGACCGGTGTGGTACCAGCGCAGGCTCGGGTCGGCTCCGGTGCGCGCGCCCATGGCTTGGGTCAAGCGGTCCAGGAAGATGGCAAGCAACACCAGGCCTGTGCCGCCAACCGTGGCCAAGCCCATGTCCAGGCGGCCGATGCCGCGCAGGACCATCTGGCCAAGACCGCCCACCGAGATCATCGAAGCGATGACCACCATCGACAGCGACAGCATCAGGGTCTGATTGAGTCCCGCCATGATGGTCGATGTCGCCAGTGGCAACTGAACGCGGGTCAGCATCTGCCGCGGTGTGCAGCCAAAGGCGCGGGCCGCTTCTATCTTGTCCTCCGGTACCTGGCGGATGCCCAGGTTCGTCAGGCGCACCAGAGGGGGAAGGGCGAAGACAATGGTCACAAGGATGCCCGGCACGTTGCCGATGCCGAACAGCATGACGACAGGCACTAGATAGACGAACGCCGGCAGTGTCTGCATGGCGTCGAGTATGGGCCGCAGGACCTTTTCCAAGTTGTCGCTACGGGCGCAGAGAATACCCAGGGGTATGCCTAGCAGGGCGCAAAAGAACACCGAAGTCAGTACGAGCGCCAAGGTGGTCATCGACTCGGACCAGACACCGATAAGACCCAGCAGCGTGAGCGTCACAAAGCACAGCAACGCCATGCGTCTACCAGCTAGTTGCCATCCCAGCAAAGAAGACAGGAGGATGCCGATGCTGGGTGGAATGCTCTGCAGAATGTATTCGACGCTGTTAAGTACTTGGTCGATCGGCCAGCGGATGGCGCGAAACACATCACGAAAGTTGTGCACCAGAAAATTGAGGGTGCTTTCCACCCAGTCACCCAATGGAATAGTGGCGACTTGGAACGGATCGAGAAAACTGAACTCGGACATCAGGGCTTACCTCTTCATCATCACCGCAGCGGCGTTATGGAGGCCGCAGGTACT
Organism: Pseudomonas sp. FG6; assembly: GCF_057809015.1. Lineage (NCBI taxonomy): Bacteria > Pseudomonadati > Pseudomonadota > Gammaproteobacteria > Pseudomonadales > Pseudomonadaceae > Pseudomonas > Pseudomonas sp. FG6. Next base: position 6,621 of record NZ_JBMDJD010000064.1, on the reverse strand, counting down.
CAGGTCATCAGGGACGCGCCAGCGTCGATGGGCACGGCTGTATCAATGGCGGCTCAGCGTTTGCAGTAACTCGCTCTTTGATAACGTCCCGGTGAGTGCGCCCGAACGGTCGAGTACAGGGACCGGGTAGGGCAGGTTGGCCGCAATCTCCAGTACTTCGTGCAGCGGGGTATCGGTAAATACGGGCTGGCGTTTGTGCAGGGTGTAGTGCGTGCTGCCACTCGCGCCGCTTGTATCGATATCCACTACCCCGAGGAGTTGCCCAAGTTCATCGATCAAATAACCAAACGGTAGGCCGGCCTTGAACTGTGGTGCTTGGCCGTTGACTTTACGAATCGATTCCGGATCAAGCCTGGCCACGTCGCCTGCCTTGAGAATCCGGGAACTGTCGAATCCTTTGAAGAACGTGCGTACATAGTCATTGACCGGTTGGCTGATCAATTCTTGAGGCGTGCCGATCTGTACCACCTGTCCCCCTTCCATGATCGCGATGCGGTGACCGATACGAACGGCTTCCTCGATATCGTGGGAAATGAAGATGATGGTTCGCTTCTGCTCGGCTTGCAGGCGAATGAGCTCTCCCTGCATTTCGCTGCGGATAAGCGGGTCCAGGGCGGAAAAGGCTTCGTCCATCAGCAGGATGGTCGGGTCGTTGGCAAGCGCGCGGGCCAGGCCTACGCGTTGCTGCATGCCGCCGGAAAGTTGATGCGGATAACTGTGCTCCTGGCCGGCAAGACCGACTTGCGCGAGGGCTTCCCTGGCGCGGCTATGCCGTTCCTTTTCACTGATGCCGGAAATTTCCAACCCGAAGGCGGTGTTTTCCAGAACGCTCATGTGCGGCATCAAGGCAAAGGATTGGAACACCATGCCCATCTCTTTGCGGCGAACGTCGAGAAGGGCTTTATCGTCAAGTCCTGTAATTTCTCGACCGTTCAGATAAATACTGCCTGACGTCGGTTCGATAAGGCGATTGAACAATCGCACCATCGTGGACTTCCCGGAACCGGAGAGCCCCATGATCACAAAAATTTCGCCACGCTTGACGGCGAAGCTGGCGTCGAAAACACCAATAACCTGGCCTGTTTTCTCAAAGACGTCTTTTTTGCTTGCCCCTGCGGCGAGCATTTTCATTGCCGCATCAGGCTGTGCACCAAAGATTTTAAAAACGTTCTTAACAGAAATGATTTCGTCTGGACTAGTCATCGCGTCCCTCCTTTGCGTGTAACGCTACAAGCACGCGAAATCGAACTAAGCGCGAGCATCGGTGATTTAGGCGGGCAGTAATAAAAGAAAAATCTGCGCATGACATGTACCTGTTTTTATTGTTTGCCCGTGGGTTCGGGCTTTTTTTCAATCTATAAGTATCCTGATCGTTAATCCAACAACATTTACAGGGCTTTATGGATAACCTAACGTTATCGAGACCTGCCGAAACGACCGCCCTGGCGCAATTGCGACGCTTCTGTATGGCCCGCGCTAGGCTATTGAGTTACGCTGCGCCGCTTTCGCGGATGATAGGAGTATGAGGGCTTACCATGCTCAGCAGACACGTTGACCCCGATACATTGCTGCTTAGAATGCCTTCCCTTCGGGCTGTCAGAGCATTTGTTGCCGCCGCTAAATATGAAAGCTTCACTCGGGCTGCGGAGGCGTTGTGCGTATCCCAGGCAGCGATCAGCCGGCAGATTCGGGAGCTTGAGGAGTCATTGGGCGCTCAATTGTTCATGCGTGCCGGGCGCACGGTAGAACTAACCGCCGAGGGAAAGATTTTTTTTGAGGCAGCGCAACTGTCCTTCGTTAATATCGCGCAGGCGGCTGAAAGGATTCGTACCGCACCGACACAGAAGCATATCCTGACTGTTTGTTGCTCGCCCGCATTTTCTGCATTATGGCTGTCAGAGCATCTTCCAGAGTTTCGTGCAACCAACCCGGATATTGAGTTCAATCTGATTACCACTCAGAATTTTGTGAATATGGAACCGGGTGTAGAGCCGGACATCATCATCTCAAAGATCCGTAAGGTGGGGGATGGGTATAAGAGCTATCAGTTGTGCCACGATATTATCTATCCTGTGTGCTCTCCAATGTTTCTGGATACGCATCCCGAACTTACCTCGCTTGAAGGGGTACGCGATTCTTCGCTACTCAATCTAAGCCCCTATGGACGCTCGGGAGTGGCTGAGCATGTCGACTGGGGTGTATGGCTGGCCTTTCTGAACGTTGATATTGATGAGCGCCCCTCCGACTGTCCGCCTATTTTTCATGCCAATGATTACAACTTGATCATGAACATGGTCCTGACCCATCAAGGCATCGCACTGGGCTGGAACCAGCTTGTTGGTGCAATGGTGGAGAGGGGACAGCTCGTTCGCCCTGTTGAGCATCAGGTAACGCTTCGAAACAGTCTTCATTATGTGGCCTGCAACGAAAGGACTGAATACGAAGATGCCTGTCGGAGAGTAAGGGACTGGATCCTTTCGAAGTTTTCCAGGTGGAGCGTATAAATTTTTCTCCATTCAAGTCTTCTCGATCGGTAGCGATAGCAAGCAAAGTGGTGTCTAGGTTCTGTGGGGTATAACGCTAAGTTATCAGTTGAGCGACGAAAATGTAGTTTTGCCGACTGGCCTGGCTGTCGTACCCTTCGTGTTAAACATGGCTAAAACATGCATATTCAGCGGCTGCGCTGAACGAATCCTTGCGCATGATCTGTTGGCCATGACACCGTTTTCTGGGCGTACTTGCCGTTAACCGCAAGGTTGATGTGTAGAGGATAATAATGAATATCAAAGCATCCGTGATCGAGCTGATTAAAAAGCGTAAGGCGCGCCACGCGCTTCCTCGTGAACTGTATATTGAACCTGAGGTTTTCCGTCAGGACCTTGAGCAGATCTGGCACAAGGATTGGATTTTTGCCGGACATACGTTTGAGCTTGAAAAGCCCGGGCAATACTTGACGTTGCAGATCGGCGACTATCCAGTCTTGATTATCAGGGATAAAAGTGGTCAAGTCCGTGCTTTTCACAACGCTTGTCGTCATCGTGGCTCTAAAATTTGCGAGCACGCTCAGGGAAAAGTCGCGAAGCTGGTCTGTCCTTATCATAAGTGGACTTTTGAACTGGATGGCAGTCTTTTGTTTGCCGGTAATATGGGGGGCGATTTCGATAGGACTCAATACAACCTGAAACCTCTTCATTGTGAAGTTGTTCATACGTACATTTATGTATGCGTCGCTGATGACGCGCCGGAATTCGAAAGTTTCAGGCGCTCTGTAAGTCCTTTCATCGCTCCCCATTTTCTGGATAACTGCAAGGTTGCCTTCGAGTCCAACCTCGTGGAGAAGGGTAACTGGAAACTCGTGTTTGAAAACAATCGAGAGTGCTTCCACTGTGACGGTACGCATCCCGAATTGATGAATTCTTTTGTCGAGAACCTTTCGGTGGCAGGGGTTGGGGGTGAAGAAGATCCCGAACTGACCGCACACTGGAGTCGCTGCGAAATCGCGGGGATGCCAAGCAAGCTGGTTATGGACCCGAATGGCCGTTTTCGTATGACGCGCATTCCACTTTCCGCAGGCGCCGTGAGTTACACAATGGATGGCAAACCTGCGGTGGCGGGACGCCTGGATAAAAGCGGCGAGCCGGATATTGGCGCGTTGCTCTACTTTAACTACCCGTCTACCTGGAACCACTTTCTCGGCGATCACGCATTGAGCTTCCGGGTACTGCCGATCGGACCTGGCGAAACGCTTGTGACCACCAAATGGCTTGTGCCCAATACGGCCGTTGAAGGTGTTGACTATGAAATTGACCGACTGACGAAGGTTTGGCTTGCCACCAACGATCAAGACCGTCGTTTGGTGGAAGGTACGCAGGCCGGCGTGACCTCACCGACTTACGAGCCGGGACCCTTTTCGGACATTGCGGAAAATGGTGTATGCCAGTTTGATGACTGGTACTGCGAAACCATGCTGACGCGCCTGCAATCCCAGATTCCACTTAAATCGGTGGGTTGATTTCCTTGCGACAATGGCCGGCGCTTTCCGAGTTGGCCATTGGGGAGCGGGACTTGATCGCTGGTGCGTGCCAACAGCCCGGGAAAGGCTGTTTGTGCGTCCTGTCAAAGATAACAAGAAGGGGCTCGATTCAATGTCCGCATTCGCTTTCTCCGGCATCAACCTGGCCGTTACCACGCCGTTCGATGCCCAAGGCAAGATTGACTATCCACGCTTCGAGACGTTGCTCGAGTGCTATCTGGCTGCTGGTGTACAGGGTTTTGTCCTGAGCTCCGGGACAGGCATGCATGTCTACCTGAGCCAGGAGGAGTCCAGGCAACTCGTGGCCTTTGGCGCCAAGGTCATCAAGGGGCGTGCTCGCGTCATTGTGCAAACTTCAGCCTTGTTGGTGGACGAAGTGCTGCAGCGCACCCGTCATGCCGCTGAATGTGGCGCCGACGGTGTGATGGTGCTGCCACCGTTTTTCGAAGGCCCAACCGACGACCAGGGCATCGTCGACTTCTACGCCTCGGTGTCCGAAGCCGGGTTGCCGATCATTGGCTACAACGTACCTCGGGCGGTGGGCGTTGAAGTGACCCCGTCGCTGTTCCGCCAGTTGAGCGAGATTCCGAACTTCGTGTCGGTCAAGGACAGCAGCGGTGATCTTGCCGCTCAAGCCTCATTGATCCGCACTGGCTTGCCGACGATGAATGGTGCTGACCCATTGGTGCCCTATGCACTCTTCGCCGGTGCCGCGGGCCTGATCTGGGGCGGGGCGAACATGGCCCCGCGTGCTTGTGTTGCGGTGGTGGAAGCCGCCATGAAACAGGACTGGGCCTGTGCTCGGGAGATCTGGCGGTCGATCGAGCCAGTGATGTCGTTGATCTGGCAGGGTGACTATGTGCAGTCGGTCTACGCCGGTGCCGAGATCACCGGCTATGGGGCGGGGAATCCACGTCGACCCTTGGCGCGCTTGTCCACCGATAAGGTCGATGCGCTCAAGGTTGCCCTGGCGCCGTTGATCGCGCTCGAGTCTGATCTCGCCTGACGAGAGGTCCAGATTTACGATTACTCGAATGGCGTGCCGGGCGTGAATGATGCCTGTCGTCACGAAGCAACAAGTCCCCTCCAGATGGAATGATCCATGAGCAATCAGTTGGACAGCGCGGCACGTGCGTACGATGTTCCCAGGCCCCAGTTCGGCATTCTCTTGTGCCTGCTCTCCATGCTGGTGTTCGCCAGCCAGGATGGGATCACCAAGGTGCTGGTCAAAGACCTCCCCGTTGCACAGTTGGTGATGGTGCGCTACTGGGTATTCCTGGCTTTTGCTGTCGGCTATAGCGTCTATCAGGGCGGCCTGCGTGCTGCGTGCCGGAGTCGCCATCCCTATCTGCAGGTTATCCGTGCATTGATCGGGGTCGGTGAAATTGCGCTGTTTGGATTGGGGCTGCGCTATCTGGGACTGGCGGAAATGCATGCCCTGTATGCGGTGTTTCCCTTGTTGACGCTGGCGTTGGCTGGGGTATTCCTGGGCGAGTTCATCGGCGTGCGTCGATGGGTTGCCGCCGCCGTAGGCTTCGCGGGAACACTGGTTATCCTTCGGCCTGGCAGCGGGGTCTTCGAACTCGCAGCACTGATTCCGCTGGTGTCGGCCTTGGGGTTCGCGATCTTCAGCGTGCTGACCCGTCGGATCAGCCAGCATGATTCGTTCGCCACCAACATGCTTTACATGGGCTTCTTCGGCGCGATCACCATCACGTTGTCGGGCCTTCCCGGATGGGTGGCGCCGAGCCTGATGCAATGGGGCCTGATTGCGGTGTTGTCCACGACAGGCGTGGTGGCCCAGCTGTTATTTCTCCAGGCGCTGAAGTATGCAACGGCGGCCACACTCCAGCCGTTCAACTACACGCTGCTGGTGTTTGCCACGCTGATCGGCCTGTTGGTATTCGGCGAGCTACCAGACACCTGGACGGTGGTGGGGGCGTGTCTGGTGATTGCCGGTGGGATGTATGCGATCAAAGCGAAAGGGTAGTGGGCTGGCACCCAGCAGCCCGGCTACCGGTCCCTGAGCCAGGCGGCCTGTTTCCATCGAGCTGCATATTTGAGCTGCTCCCCAAATGTTGGACAGTTGTGTCTAAGGCTGCGCGGCCTGTGCTCTGTATGTTACAGGGCTCAGGCCACCAAGCTTCATCTTGATACGTTCATCGTTGTAGTAGCGGATGTACTCATCAATTCCGGCACGTAGGTGATCGACGGTCTCGAATTGCTTTCGGTAGAAATATTCCGACTTCAATGTCCTCGCTTCAAAAATTTGGCGAGGCCTCGTCCACTAGTGTCATCAGGCTGATGACTGTTTTGAGCTGGCTAGGCGCAGAATCTAATAGCCTTCCTTGGAACTCGGTATTTTTGCTGTTGAAAGGATCCAATAACGAGTCCAGAATTGAGTCTTTTCCTGCTTCGGAAAGAAAAGAAACCCCTTAGATTTCAATGGGTCGGACGCCAGATGCGAGTCTCGTTTCCCGCTCCAAGATTCATAAAAAAGCCACTCAGAGATGAGTGGCTTTTTTTGTGCCAATGTCCCGTCCTGAATAAGGTTTACACCTTCTGACCTATCTTCAGGAGGAACCAAT
>NZ_JBMDJD010000063.1:0-14242 GCF_057809015.1 Pseudomonas sp. FG6 | reverse complement strand
GCTTGCTCCCTCGCCACGCAAATCCTTCAGCTCATCAAAGGGCAAACAACTGCGCCGGCAACTTCATCAGGCAATCACTCCCCGCCTCGACAGCAGCCCGATGGGAGGTTGTGCGTGGCAGCAGGCGCTTGAAGTAAAACTCGCACGTGACCAATTTCGCCCGGCAAAAACCATCATCCCCCGTGTCACTGTCGAGTTGCGCCTGGGCGACCAGGGCCATGCGCAACCACAAGTACGCGAGGATGATGTAGCCGCTGTACATCAGGTAATCCACCGAGGCGGCCCCCACTTCATCCGGATTCTTCATGGCGGCCATGCCAACTTTCAGGGTCAGCTCGCCCCATTGTCGGTTGAGCCCGTCGAGTTGGGTGATGCAGTCGTCAAGCTGCGGGTGTCCGGCATTGGCAACGCAGAATTCATGGATGATTTTGGTAAAGCCGCGCAGCAACTTGCCCTGGCTGCCCAACACCTTGCGCCCCAGCAAGTCCAGGGCCTGGATACCGTTGGTACCTTCATAGATCGGCGCGATGCGGCAATCTCGCACCAGTTGTTCCATGCCCCACTCGCGAATGAAACCGTGGCCGCCGAACACTTGCATGCCGTGGTTGGTCACCTCCAGCCCGGTGTCGGTCATGAAGGCCTTGCAGATCGGGGTGAGGAACGCCAACAGGTCCTCGGCTTCCTGGCGGGCGGTTTCGTCGGGGCTCAGGTGCGCGGTGTCCAGCAGTTGCGCGGTGAAGTACGTCAGCGCCCGGTTGCCTTCGTTGAAGGCCTTCATGGTCAGCAACATCCTGCGCACATCGGGATGCACGATGATCGGGTCGGCGACTTTTTCCGGCGCCTTGGGACCGGTCAGCGAGCGCATCTGCAAACGGTCGTTGGCGTATCGGATCGCGCCCTGGAAGCTCGCCTCCCCCAGGCACAGGCCCTGCATGCCGGTGCCGAGCCGGGCGTGGTTCATCATGGTGAACATGCAGTTCAGGCCCTTGTTCGCCTCGCCGATCAGGAAGCCCGTGGCCCCGTCGAAGTTCAACACGCAGGTGGCCGAGGCCTTGATGCCCATCTTGTGTTCGATCGAACCGCAGGCCACGCCATTGCGCCGCCCCGCCTCGCCGCTGGCGTCGGGCAGGAACTTGGGCACGATGAACAGCGAGATGCCTTTGGTCCCGGCCGGCGCGTCCGGCAGCTTGGCCAGCACCAGATGGATGATGTTCGGGCTCATGTCGTGCTCGCCGGCAGAAATGAAGATTTTGCTGCCAGAGAGGGCATAGCTGCCGTCGGCCTGGGGCACGGCGCGGGTCTTGATGAGGCCCAGGTCAGTACCGCAATGGGCTTCGGTGAGGCACATGGTGCCGGTCCACTGCCCGGCGGTGAGTTTGCTCAGGTAGGTCTTTTTCTGTTCTTCGGTGCCGTGGGCATGAATGGCCGACATAGCGCCGTGGGTCAGGCCCGGGTACATGCCCCAGGACGTATTGCTGGAACCGACCATTTCGCTGATGACCAGCCCCAGGGAACTGGGCAGGCCTTGGCCGCCGTACGCCGGGTCAGCCGCCAACCCGTGCCAGCCCCCTTCCACATACTGTGCGAACGCCTGCTTGAAGCCTGTAGGCGTGGTGACGACGCCGTTGTCGAAATGGCACCCTTCTTCGTCGCCGGAGCGATTGAGCGGTGCCAGAACCTTCTCGCAGAACTTGGCGCCTTCCTCGAGGATCGCATTGACCATGTCCGCACTGGCCTCGCTGGCGCCCAGCTCGGCGTAACGGCCGTGGAAATCGAAGACGTGGTCGATCAGAAAGCGCATGTCGCGCAGCGGGGCTTTGTACTCGGGCATGGTGGTTCTCTCCGGTAGCAGATCGTTTCAACCTACTGCCGGCCACCCGGGCCCACAATCACAGTCCAGACGCTGAATGCGCCGTCATCACTCAACCCGCGGCGGCTTCCATGCGCACGGCGCCGCGACGGTTCTGGCCGAAGGCAATCACGCAGTTACGCCCCGCGCCCTTGGCGTTATACAGCGCCTGGTCAGCGGATTTGAGCACTTCCTCGGGCGTGCGTTGTTCGAGGCGTTCGGCCACACCGATGCTGACCGTCACCGACACACAGGAAGCAGCAGACCCGGAACGCCGCTGACGGCCCTGTTGATCATCCAGGGGGCGACTCTCGGGGTTACGCAACTGGATGCTGTACGTCTCGATCGACTGGCGGATGACCTCCAGGTGGGGCATGCACTCGTCGATGCTCTTGCCGGCAAACACCAGGGCGAATTCCTCGCCACCGTAGCGATAGGCCCTACCGCCACCGCCGATCTTCGACAGCTTGCTGGCCACCAGGCGCAGTACCTGGTCGCCGACGTCATGACCGTGGGTGTCGTTGAATTTCTTGAAGTGGTCCACGTCACTCATCGCCAGCACATAATTGCGCCCCAGGCGCTGCATGCGTTCATTCAGCGCCCGCCGTCCAGGCAAGCCGGTCAACTCATCACGGAATGCCATCTGATAGGCCTCATGAGCAACCGCGGCGGCGATCATCAGCATCACCTGGCTGCACATGATGTTCAGGGTGAACGGCAGGATGAAGGTTTTCGGCAACATCCAGAACAAGCCCAGCAGACCGACCAATTGCGCCGCGTGCAGGGGCCGAGGGTTGCGCCAGTACTGCCAGGCCAGCAGCAGGAATGCAGCGGCAAACACCGGGTAGGACAGCTGGATCAGGCTCATCCAGGCACCGTGCAACGCTGGCCAGCGGATCTCCGAAAGCCACAGCAGCAAAGCCTGGGGAAAACTTTGTTCCAGGGCCAGTGCCACGCTGCCAAAGGCCAGCAACACCGCGAACCGCGCCACCATGTCCTGGAACAGATGGGTGCGCTCCTGCCACGCCGCGAACAGCCCGAACAACAACGGCAGCAGCAGGCAAACAAGGTGGAAGACCACCGCCGCGTCTTCACGCACCTTGCCGTTATCGCGGTAGAAGTCGGTCTGGGTGTCCAGCAAGTAATAGGCGATGTACACCGTGACCATCAGGAACAGTTCACGCTGGCGTCGATAGACGGCGCAGTAAGCCCCGCCTAGCAACAGCACCAAGGTCGGCAAGACGTTGAACAGCGAGGTGAAGAAAACGTTGAGATCCTTGACGTACGCAGCCGCGAGCCCCGCCAGCAACAGCAGCAAGGACGGTAGGAAATGACTGAAACGTACAGCGGAAGAACGCGGCAAGGGTAAAGCTCCAACCCGGCTGATCGATAATGGCATTGTGCCTGCAATTTGGCGAACAGGCATGGGAGATGTGACAGATGTCACACTGCCATCGTTGTAACGGCAGAGGAGGAAATATTCTTAGGCTGAGTTGGATGAATATTGTTTCAAGATCAGATTGATCCTCAATGTGGGAGCCGGGGTTTTCGGCAAGCCAAAAAAAAAGCCGCTGCTCCCGAAGAAGCAGCGGCTTGTGGAGAACCGCGAAAGGCTTAGTAACCCAGCGCGAAATCTTCCTCTTTCATGTCCATCAGGTTATTGGCGCCCGACAGCATGGTCGCCACGTGGGTGCGGGTACGCGGCAGGATGCGCTGGAAGTAGAAGCGCGCGGTCTGCAGCTTGGCGGTGTAGAAGGCTTCTTCGGTGGTGTCGGCCGCCAGTTTTTCGGCCGCCAGGCGCGCCATGTCGGCCCAGAAATAGGCCAGGCAGGCATAACCGGAGTACATCAGGTAGTCCACCGAGGCCGCGCCGACTTCTTCGCGATCCTTCATGGCCGCCATGCCGACCTTCATGGTCAGTTCGCCCCATTCCTTGTTCAGCGCCGCCAACGGCCCTACGAACTCCTTGACCGCTTCGTTGCCTTCGTTGCCCTGGCAGAACTTGTGGACGATCTTGGTGAAGCCCTTGAGCGCCTCGCCCTGGGTCATCAGCACTTTACGACCCAGCAGGTCCAGCGCCTGAATGCCGGTGGTGCCTTCGTACAGCATCGAGATACGGCTGTCGCGAACGTTCTGCTCCATGCCCCACTCGGCGATGAAACCGTGGCCGCCATAGATCTGCACGCCATGGTTGGCCGACTCGAAGCCGACTTCGGTCATGAACGCCTTGGCAATCGGGGTCATGAACGCCAGCAGCGCATCGGCCTTTTTCTTCTCTTCTTCGTCCACACCGTACTTGACGATGTCGACCTGCTTGGCCGTGAAGTAGACCATCGCCCGGTTGCCCTCGGCGAAGGCCTTCATGGTCAGCAACATGCGACGCACGTCAGGGTGGACGATGATCGGGTCGGCGGCCTTGTCCGGCGCTTTCGGGCCGGTCAGGGAACGCATTTGCAGGCGATCACGCGCATATTTCAGGCCGCCCTGGAAGCCGATCTCGGCGTGGGCCAGGCCCTGCAGTGCGGTGCCCAGGCGTGCGGTGTTCATGAAGGTGAACATGCAGTTCAGGCCTTTGTTCGCCGGGCCGATCAGGAAACCGGTGGCCGCGTCGAAGTTCATCACGCAGGTAGCGTTGCCGTGGATGCCCATCTTGTGTTCGATCGAACCACAGTTCACCGCGTTGCGCTGGCCGATGGAGCCGTCGGCGTTAGGCAGGAATTTAGGCACGATGAACAGCGAAATGCCTTTGGTACCGGCCGGCGCATCCGGCAGGCGTGCCAGGACGATGTGGACGATGTTGTCGGCCATGTCGTGTTCGCCGGCCGAAATGAAGATCTTCGTGCCGGTGACTTTGTAGGAACCGTCGGCCTGTGGCTCGGCTTTGGTGCGCAGCATGCCCAGGTCGGTGCCGCAGTGCGGTTCGGTCAGGCACATGGTGCCGGTCCATTCGCCAGAGACCAGCTTGGTCAGGTACGCCGCCTGCTGCTCGGGCGTGCCGTGCTCGGAAATGGTGTTCATCGCCCCGTGGGACAGACCCGGGTACATGCCCCACGACCAGTTGGCTTCGCCGACCATTTCGCTGACCGCCAGGCCCAGGGATTCCGGCAGGCCTTGGCCACCATGCTCGACGTCGTGGGCCAGGCTTGGCCAGCCACCTTCGACGAATTGCTTGTAGGCCTGCTTGAAGCCGGTCGGGGTCTTCACGCCGGATTCGCTCCAGGTGCAACCTTCGATGTCGCCCACCCGGTTCAGCGGTGCCAACACCTGCTCACAAAACTTGGCGCCTTCTTCGAGAATGGCGTCAACCATGTCCGGAGTTGCATCCTGGCAAGCCGGAAGGCTCTGATAGTGCGCTTCGTAGCCGAGCAGTTCGTCACGAACGAAGCGAATATCACGCAAGGGGGCCTTGTAGTCAGGCATAGCGATAAACCTCTTGATGTACCCGGGAATGAACGACCGCGAGGATTTGTTGTGGCGGTCAAACAGCTGTTTGAAACATACGTTTACGCCCAAATCTTGTCAAGCACCGATCTTTTGCCATTCGTCATCGGGACAGGAAAGTAACAGGTACGGGGAGTCCATCGCGGTGAAAAAACCACGGTGCGTGTCACAAGAGATTAGTTGAGCAAGCGAACGCCAGAGACAAAAACGCCGCGAACAAACGCGGCGCTTCTACCGATCCGAAGGGCTCTTCAGGCGAAGGTATCGATCAAGGTTCCGAGCATTTCGTCGGAGGCCTTCGCCACCTTGACGCCCAGTTGCAACTGGATCTTGCCCTGGGACATTTCAACCATGCTGGCGGCCACGTCGGACTGTTGGCTGCGGTCTACCGAGCGCAGGCGATCGGCTTGTATTTCGGACGACTGACTGGTGACCGAACGCTCGATGGTATTGCTGGCGATCTGGCCGGCGGCCTGATCGACACGGTTCTGTCCTGTCTGGACAGTGCTCAGACCGGCATAGAACGCGGTGTTTCCTGAGATTTGCATGACAGGGCTCGTCTTCTTGAAGGTTCGACAGCCCACATTGAACCAGAAGCCTTGGGGAAAGGCCCGACAAAAACACTAATGGCACAGTGCCTTGTCATAGCCAAAACCTTAGCGTGACGTTCCCGCTGTTTCAGTCCAGCAGATCCAGGTGCAGGTGTGCGGCGACGCTTTCGGCGGTCAATCCCTTGATTCTCGGGACGCGTCCCAGGCACGGCGCGGGCAGGCGCTCGGCCAGGGTGGCGAGGTTTTCTTCCAGGCGCGAGGTCTTGGGTTCGATGATGTTCGCCACCCAACCGGCCAGTTGCAGGCCGTCCCGGGCGATGGCTTCGGCGGTCAACAAGGCATGGCTGATGCAGCCCAGACGCACACCTACCACCAGGATAACCGGCAAGCCCAATGCCATGGCCAGGTCCGAAAGATTGTCCTGGTCGGCCAACGGTACACGCCAGCCACCTGCGCCTTCGATCAGGGTGAAATCGGCTTTCAGCGCCAGGAGCTCGCGCATCGGCCCCAGCAACGACTGCACCGTCAACGCTACGCCGGCTTCCCGGGCGGCCAGATGGGGGGCAATCGCCGGTTCGAACGCCAGCGGGTTGACCTGCGCATACTCAAGCGGCACCGAACACTCGGCCAGCAGGGCCAGTGCATCGGCGTTGCGCAAGCCCTTGGGCGTGACCTCGCAACCGGACGCCACCGGCTTGCCGGCCGCCGTGCTCATACCGGCCTGGCGCGCGGCGTGAAGCAGCCCGGCAGCCACCGTAGTCTTGCCGACATCGGTATCGGTGCCGGTGATGAAATAAGCCTGGCTCATAGCGGTTTCTCCAACACGGCGTAGACCACCTGGTAAGTGGCGGGTAGCCCCTGGACCTGACGAAACTGTTCGTAGGCCTGGACCAATGCCACGATCCGCGCCCGTCCGGTCAAGCCGCCGGGCCGGCCCGGATTGAGATTATGAGCGCCCAGGGCCTTCAATTCATGGGTCAGGCTACGCACATCAGGGTAATGCAACACGTGGGGGCGCTGTTCAAGGCTGATCACGTCCAGCCCGCTGGCCGCACACAACTGCCGATACGTCTCGAACTCGCGGAAACGGTTGACATGCACCAGGCCATCGACCTGACGCCAACTGTCGCGCAACTCATGCAAGGTGCCAACGCAAAGGCTGGCAAAGGCAAACACCCCGCCCGGTTTCAATACACGGTGAGCCTCGCTGAGCACAGAGGCGAAATCGGCACACCATTGCACCGCCAGACTGGAGAACACCAGGTCGCAACTCGCCGCTTGCAAGGGCAGCCGCTCAGCGTCTCCGGCGACAAAATGCGCGGCGCCGCCTTGGGGACGCGCGTGGTTGAGCATGCCTTCGGCGATATCCAGCGCCAGGCCGGATGCCTCGCCGAAGCGGCCGCCCAGGGCCCGGGTGAAATAGCCGGTGCCGCAGCCCAAGTCGACCCAACGGCCTGGCGCGAACGAAGGCGCCAAGCGCCCAAGCAACTGCTGGCCAACGTCACGTTGCAACTCGGCGACACTGTCATAGCTGCTCGCCGCCCGGGAAAACGAGGCCGCCACCTGGCGCTTGTCGGGCAAGGCGCCTGGGGCTTGGGCAAGGGACAGATCAGTCATCGCCGGACTCATGCAAGAACGCCTGGATCGCCGCCGCCACACCGTGCGGATCTTCCAGAAGGAATCCGTGGCCGGCCTGTTCGACCAGGCCGATCTCGACATCCGGCAACAACGCCAGCAATTCACCTGCCGCTTCCGCCGGGACCAACGCATCGAGGCCGGCAAACAGATGCAACTGGGGACCACGAAAACGCTGCAACGCGGCACGGGTGTCGAGTTGCGCCAGCAGTTGCAGGCCAGCCATCAGCACCTCAGGCGAGGTGCTCGGCGCCCCGGCCAGCAGCAACCGCGACAACCCGCGCGGGTCAGCGCAGCCTTGGGCGCACAATAGGCTGAAACGCTTGAGGGTCTGGCGTGGATCCGCCGCGCAGCCCGCCAGAAAGCCGTCGAACGTTTCACCAGCCATCGCACTGGGCCATTGTGCATGGGCCACGAACGACGCATTGCTCGCCAGGGTCAACAGGCCGCAACAGTGCTCGCCCCGACGCGCCGCCAGCTCAGCGGCCAACATGCCGCCCAGGGACCAGCCACCAAGCCAGGCGTCCTGGGGCAGGCTCGCGTCCAGTTCCTCAAGCCATTCATCCGGATCGCTCGAAATCAGCGCCGGCAGCGGCTCGATTTCCACCCGCAGGTGCTCGTCGAGCCCTTGCAGCGCGGCCGCCAGAGGCTCCAGCGGTGAAACGCCCAAGCCCCAGCCGGGCAGCAATATCAGTCGATCACGCATGGCTCGGCTCCGGGCCCAACTGGGCAAAACAATCGGCCAGTGCGCTGAGCAAACGCTGCACCTGGGCTTCACTGTGGGCGGCGGTCAGGGTGACGCGCAAACGGGCGCTGCCGGCCGGCACGGTAGGTGGACGGATCGCGGTGACCATCAGCCCCCGCTCCCGCAACATCTGTGACAAGCGCATCGCACGCCCGGCGTCGCCGATCAGGATCGGCTGGATCGGTGTAAAACTGTCCATCAATTGCAGACCGATCTGCGCGGCCCCTTGGCGGAACTGGCGGATCAGCACCTGCAGATGCTCGCGCCGCCAATGCTCGCTGCGCAGCAGCTCAAGGCTCTTGAGCGTGGCGCAGGCCAGCGCCGGCGGCTGGCTGGTGGTGTAGATGTAGGGACGGGCGAACTGGATCAGGCTCTCGATCAGCTCCTCGCTGCCGGCCACGAAGGCCCCGGCGGTGCCAAAGGCCTTGCCCAGGGTGCCGACCAAAACCGGGACGTCTTCCTGGCTCAAACCGAAATGTTCGACGATCCCGCCGCCATGGGCACCCAACGGGCCGAAGCCGTGGGCATCGTCGACCATCAGCCAGGCGCCCTTGGCCTTGGCTGCACGGGCCAACGCCGGCAGGTCGGCGATGTCGCCGTCCATGCTGAACACGCCGTCGGTGACCACCAGGGTATTGCCGGTGGCTTTCTCCAGGCGACTGGCCAGGCTACCGGCATCGTTGTGCAGGTAACGGTTGAAACGCGCGCCGGACAACAACCCGGCGTCGAGCAACGAAGCGTGGTTGAGGCGATCTTCCAGCACCGTATCACCCTGCCCCACCAGCGCGGTGACCGCGCCGAGGTTGGCCATGTAGCCGGTGGTGAACAACAGTGCGCGAGGACGACCGGTCAGATCGGCCAAGGCTTCTTCCAAAGCGTGATGAGGCCCGCTGTGGCCGATCACCAGATGGGAAGCACCACCGCCGACGCCCCAGCGGCTCGCCCCGGCGCGCCAGGCTTCGATCACTTGCGGGTGATTGGCCAGGCCCAGGTAGTCGTTGTTGCAGAACGCCAGCAGCGGCTGACCGTCCACGACGACTTCCGGGCCCTGCGGGCTTTCGAGCAGCGGGCGCTGGCGATAGAGGTTTTCGGCACGGCGGGCAGCCAGGCGTGCGGCGAGATCGAAGGGCATGCAGGCCTCAACTGTTTAAAGACTGGCTAAAGCCCCTTGTGGGAGCGAGCCCGTGGGAGCAAAGCTTGCTCGCGATGGGACACCTCGATCCGTCAGAAGATCGCGTTATCGTTTATCGCGAGCAAGCTTTGCTCCCACAGGCTCGCTCCCACCGGGTCTTACATTCCAATCCGGATCGGTGGGTGGTCAAACAGCGGCGTTATAGAACTGCTCGCTGCTCTTCTGCTCCACCAACGCCTGCTCGATCGCGGCCTGGTGCACTTCGTCGGCATGCTCTTCGCGGGCTTCGGGCTGGATGCCCAGGCGCGCGAACAGTTGCATGTCCTTGTCGGCTTGCGGGTTGGCGGTGGTCAGCAGTTTTTCGCCGTAGAAAATCGAGTTGGCGCCGGCCAGGAACGCCAGGGCCTGCATCTGCTCGTTCATCGCTTCGCGGCCGGCGGACAGGCGCACGTGGGACTTGGGCATCAGGATCCGTGCGACGGCGAGCATGCGGATGAAGTCGAACGGATCGACGTCCTCGGCGTTCTCCAGCGGCGTACCGGCCACTTTCACCAGCATGTTGATCGGCACCGATTCCGGGTGCTCGGGCAGGTTCGCCAGTTGGATCAGCAGGTTGGCGCGGTCGTCGAGGGACTCCCCCATGCCGAGGATGCCGCCGGAACAGATCTTCATGCCCGAATCACGCACATAGGCCAGGGTTTGCAGGCGCTCGCTGTAGGTGCGGGTGGTGATGATGCTGCCGTAGAACTCCGGCGAGGTGTCGAGGTTGTGGTTGTAGTAGTCCAGGCCGGCCTGGGCCAGCGCCTGCGTCTGCTCCTGGTCGAGGCGACCGAGGGTCATGCAGGTTTCCAGGCCCATGGCCTTCACACCCTTGACCATCTCCAGCACGTAAGGCATGTCCTTGGCCGACGGGTGTTTCCACGCCGCGCCCATGCAGAAGCGGGTCGAACCGATGGCCTTGGCGCGCGCAGCCTCTTCGAGGACCTTCTGCACTTCCAGAAGCTTCTCTTTATCCAGCCCGGTGTTGTAATGGCCGGACTGCGGACAATATTTGCAATCTTCCGGGCAGGCGCCGGTCTTGATTGACAGCAGCGTGGAAACCTGGACGCGGTTGGCGTCGAAATGCGCGCGGTGCACGGTCTGCGCCTGGAAGAGCAGGTCATTGAACGGCTGGACGAAGAGTGCTTTGACTTCGGCCAAAGACCAGTCATGACGCAGGTTGGCAGTGGTGCTGGCGCTCATGGGCGTTTCCTTGATTATGCTTGGCTGGCACCTGGGGGCATGCAATACCCACAGGCGCGACACGGATGTTCGGCATATTTAAGGAAGAGTCATGCGCTGTCAACCACACTACGAAGGACCGGTTTACATCTGGTTAAAAAACAAACAATCCTGCCTGCTGTGCGGCGACGCCACCGACACGCCGCAGCCCATCTGCACGCCCTGCGAAAGCGAACTGCCCTGGCTCGGCGATCAATGCCTCGTCTGCGCGCTGCCGCTGCCCATGGCCGGCTTGCGTTGCGGTCAATGCGCGACGCGTCCGCCGGCCTTCGAGCGGGTCCTCGCGCCATGGGCCTACGACTTTCCGGTGGACAGCCTGATCACCCGGTTCAAGCACCAGGGTAAATGGCCTTTTGGCCGACTGATGGGCGAGCTGTTGGCCGGCTCGCTGCAACATCATTTCGATGAAGGCCTGGAGCGACCCGACACCTTGGTGCCGGTGCCACTGGCGGCACGCCGCTTGCGCCAGCGCGGGTTCAATCAAGCGGCGATGCTTGCCCGCTGGCTCAGCAAACCGTTGCAGATTCCCTGTAACGAACACCTGCTGCGCCGTACCCAGGACACCCCTGCCCAGCAGGACCTCGATGCCCAGGCCCGGCGCCGAAACCTGCGCCATGCCTTTGCCCTGGCGCCCGATGCGACCGTGCGCCAGCGTCACCTGGCGTTGGTCGACGATGTGCTCACCACCGGCGCCACCGCCCAGACCCTGGCGCGGCTGCTGCTCGATGCCGGCGCCGCCCGCGTCGACGTGTATTGCCTGGCCCGCACGCCGAAACCCGGTGAGCCGGCTTGACGCGCCGGGCCTAAAGCGCCAACGTCCGTCCATCCTTCACTGCGCGCAGTTTTCTGTCATGTCATTGCCCACACTTCTGACCCAACACATCGTTCGGCGGCCCCAACGCATCGCCCTGTTGCAGCACATCGCCGAACAAGGCTCCATCACCCGCGCCGCCAAGAGTGCGGGCCTGAGCTACAAGGCCGCCTGGGATGCCATCGATGAGTTGAACAACCTGGTAGACCGACCGCTGGTCGAGCGCAGCGTTGGCGGCAAGGGCGGTGGCGGCGCCAAGCTGTCGGAAGATGGCCAGCGCGTGCTGCGCCTGTATCAGCGTTTGCAAACCTTGCAGGCGCAGTTGCTCGAAGCCAGCGAAGACGCCGCGGACCTGGGCCTGCTTAGCCGCCTGATGCTGCGCACCAGCGCCCGCAATCAACTGCACGGCAAAGTCGTCGGCATCGAGGCCCAGGGCCACAACGACCGGGTGCGCCTGGAGCTGGCCCGGGGCCTGGTCATCGAAGCACAGATCACCCACGACAGCACGCTGCGCCTGGAGCTGGACACCGGCACCGAAGTGGTGGCGCTGATCAAGGCCGGCTGGCTGCAACTGTATGCCATCGATCAGACCGCGCCGTCGGGCACCAATGTCCTGCGAGGCGTGATCGAGGCGGTGGCCGCTGCCGAAGACGGTCCCAGTGAAGTGCGCATCGGCCTGCCCAATGGCCAGACGCTGTGCGCGCTGGCCGATCCGTTGCAGTTGCGCGAGCGCGCGCTGGAGAGCGGTTCACCGGTACAAGTGGCGTTTTCGCCGACGAACGTACTGCTCGGCACACCGCTGTAGCGGACTGAAACATTAGTGTCATCGACCCACTTTAAGGTGACTGCCAAACCAGCAGGGAGCCTGAAATGAGCCTATTAGAAGAAAACCAATCCACCGACCTGGAGAAAATCGTCGGCCTGAGCCGTCGTGGCTTCATCAGTGCCGGCGCCCTGTGCGGTGCAGCGATGTTCCTGGGCGGCAACCTGCTGAGCCGTAGCGTCCTCGCCGCCGCGGTGAGCGAAGGCAACAGCCAGTTGCTGGGCTTTGATAGCATCGCCGCCGCCACCACCGACACCCTCACGCTGCCGCCGGGCTACACGTCCTCGGTGTTGATCAGTTGGGGCCAGCCCTTGCAGAAGAACGCTCCGGCCTTCGACCCCAGCGGCAACGGCACCGCCCGCGCGCAGGAAGCGCAATTCGGCGACAACAACGACGGCATGAGCCTGTTCCCGTTCCCGGGCGACAACAACCGGGCGCTGATGGCGATCAACAACGAATACACCAACTACCGCTACCTCTTCGCCCACGGCGGCCAACCGCAGTCGGCCGAAGACGTGCACAAGGCCCAGGCCAGCGAAGGCGTGTCGGTCATCGAAGTCCAGCGCCGTCGCGGTCAGTGGCAGTTCGTCCAGGAATCGCGCTACAACCGCCGGATCCACGGCAACACGCCGATTCGCCTGAGCGGTCCGGCCGCCGGTCACGAGTTGCTGAAGACCCATGCCGACAAAAGCGGCAAGCACGTGCTGGGCACCTTCCAGAACTGCGCCAACGGCATGACGCCGTGGGGCACGTACCTGACCTGCGAAGAAAACTTCACCGACTGCTTTGGCAGCAGCCAATCCGATCTGTCATTCGACGCGGCGCAGAAGCGCTA
This sequence comes from Pseudomonas sp. FG6, assembly GCF_057809015.1. Taxonomy (NCBI): domain Bacteria; kingdom Pseudomonadati; phylum Pseudomonadota; class Gammaproteobacteria; order Pseudomonadales; family Pseudomonadaceae; genus Pseudomonas; species Pseudomonas sp. FG6. The sequence continues at coordinate 1,139 of NZ_JBMDJD010000063.1, read as the reverse complement.
CGGCGCTACCATCACCAGTCGCGACATCAATTGGCACCTGCACGATCCGCGCTTTGACCTGGCGAAGAACCCCAACGAACTCAACCGCCACGGCTGGGTCGTGGAGATCGATCCGTTCGACCCGCAATCCACCCCGGTCAAACGCACCGCCCTGGGCCGCTTCAAACATGAAAACGCCGCCCTGGCGCAGACCCACGACGGTCGCGCCGTGGTGTACATGGGCGACGATGAGCGCGGTGAGTTCATCTACAAGTTCGTCAGCCGCGAGCGCATCGACACCCGCAACGCCAAGGCCAACCAGAACCTGCTGGACCACGGCACCTTGTACGTGGCCCGCTTCGATGCGGGCGACGGCAACCCGGACCACCCGAAAGGCAAGGGCCAGTGGATCGAGCTGACCCACGGCAAGAACGGCCTCGACGCCAGCGGCGGCTTCGCCGACCAGGCGCACGTGTTGATCCATGCGCGCCTGGCCGGCAGCGTCGTGGGCGCCACGCGCATGGACCGTCCGGAATGGATCGTGGTCAGCCCGAAGGACGGCCAGGTCTATTGCACCCTGACCAACAACGCCAAGCGCGGTGAAGACGGCCAGCCGGTGGACGGGCCCAACCCACGGGCCAAGAACGTCTACGGGCAGATCCTGCGCTGGCGCACCGAGCGTGACGACCACGCCTCCAACACCTTCGATTGGGATCTGTTCGTGGTCGCCGGCAACCCGACGGTACACGCCGGCACGCCAAAGGCCGGCTCGTCCAACGTCAATGCGCAGAACATGTTCAACAGCCCCGATGGCCTGGGCTTCGACCAGGCCGGGCGGTTGTGGATCCTCACCGACGGCGACACCAGCAACACCGGGGACTTCGCCGGCATGGGCAACAACCAGATGCTCTGCGCCGACCCCAACAGCGGTGAAATCCGCCGCTTCATGGTCGGGCCGGTGGGCTGCGAAGTCACCGGGATCAGTTTCGCGCCGGACCACAAAACCCTGTTCGTCGGGATCCAGCACCCCGGGGAAAACGGCGGCTCGACGTTCCCCGAGCACCTGCCCAATGGCAAGCCGCGCTCGTCGGTGATGGTGATTACCCGGGAAGACGGCGGGATCATCGGCGCCTGACATCCGCTTTTGTGGGGGGGGGGGG